>JAPPAB010000074.1 GCA_026705765.1 Gemmatimonadota bacterium | reverse complement strand
TTCCCCCGCAACGAGTGGCACTGGAAACTCTCGCGACTGGACGGCCTGGGTGAGGTACGCCTTAGCCTCGCCTCCGCAGGACTTGATCCTCTTCCTGGGGATGCCCGCCAGCCATTCGGGGAAATCGGAAACGGACGGTGTACATAGCTCCGTGCCACTGGTCTGCAGCGACTTCAGATTCCCCAGATGCGTGATACTGGTCGGAAGGGCTCCGGCCAGGTTCGAGTTTGCAGAGAGGACCAACACGTTTAGCCGCGCCAACCCACTGAACTCCGGCGGTACAGAGCCTGACAGCGCGTTCCCGGAAATGTACAGTTTCTCCAAGCTGGCGAGACTGCCGAGTTCAGGTGGCAGCAAACCCGTCAACTCGTTCGCGGTGAGGTCGAGATGCTTTAGGCTGGACAGGTTGCCGAGTTCGGGAGGGATAGGCCCCGTAAGATCGTTCGAGGAGAAGTCCAGATACTCCAGGCTGGACAGGTTGCCGAGCTCTGGCGGGATAGAACCCGTGAATTCGTTGGCGCTTAGAACAAGACGCCGCAGGTGAGCGAGTTGGCCAAGTTCGGGCGGGATGGATCCTCTCAGGTTAGTCCCTCGAATCTCGAGGGACTCCAATTCTGTGAGCCTGCCAAGTTCAGGTGGAATTTTGCCCGAAAAGGCCGGCCCACTAACTGACAGATGCTTCAGACTGGTGAGGTTCCCTAATTCCACTGGAATTGAGCCTGTCATGCTGCACCCGAATAACTCCAGCACCTCCAGGTTGGCGAGGTCGCTCAGTTCCGGGGGAATCGTGCCGACTATCCTGCTATTGCCGCCTAAGTCCAGCTGTTTCAGGTTTTGGAGGCGCCCAAACTCGGGTGGTATTCGGCCAGACAGTCCATTGAAGAAGAGGTCCAGCGATTCCAGATCGTCGAGGCGAGCGAGTTCGCGCGGGACGGGGCCCGATAAGCTATTGAAACGGAGATTAAGGGCCTTCAGGTGAGTCAGGTTGGCAAGCTCTGGCGGGATCTCGCCTGTCAGGTTGTTGTTACTCAGGTCAAGCCCGATCACCCTTCCCGCATCGTCGGTCTCGACGCCGTGCCACAGGTGCAGCGGCCTTTCCGACAACCAGTTGTCATTGTGTTGCCAGTGCTGACCACCAGTAGTCAGGTAAAGCTTCTCAAGAACATCCCGGTCCAGCACTGGAGCGCACGTCGTCTCTGTGCCCTGATGCGTCTGAATCGTCTGCAGCCAATCCTGGAAGTAGGCTTCCGTCGGGTTGCACAGCCCCGTGCCGTCGTATTGCAGTGTCCTGATAGAGAGGTCAGCCAGGGAAGGTGGGAGGTTTCCGGACAGGCCAGCGTTGTCCGCGATGCGCAGATCGGTCAGGCGGTCCAGTCGGCCCAGATTCGGCGGCAGTGCTCCGGCAAGCCCGTTTTGGTTCAGGTCCAGAGCTATCACGCGGCCCTCAGAGTCGGTGCGGACTCCGTGCCATTCCTCAAGGACAGAGCCGTCGAGCCAACCGCTGGCGTTCGTCCAGTTAGGACCGCCTGCCGCCTCATACAAGGACTTCAACACCGCGGCATCGGATTCGGTGCAGAACGCCACCCGTTCGCTATTGAAGCCTTCGAGCCAGTCGGCGAAGTCCCGAGTCCCCGGCGCACATAGGCCATCGTTGTCGTCAATCCTCAACCACTCCAATGGGAGTTTTGTGAAATTGGAGGGTAATGACCCAGTCAAGGAATTATTCCAAAGCGCAAGGTGATCCAAGTTGGTGAGGTTGCCTATTTCGGGCGGAATCGGGCCCGAGAATTCGTTAGACCCCAATATCAGGTACTCCAGGTTGGTGAAGTTGCCTATTTCGGGCGGAATCGGGCCCGCCAAGTCGTTTCCCGTAAGCTCCAAGGCTCTCAATTCGCCAAGCTGAAACAACTCGAGCGGGATGGAACCTCGCAGACCTGCTTCGTATCGGGTCCGGATCACTCGCCCTTGTAGATCGAGATAACGCAGGTTCTTCAGTTTACCTATTTCGGGCGGGATAGAGCCACTGAGTCGGTTTCCACCAAGGTCCAGATGCTCCAGCCTGTCGAGGTTGCCAAGTTCTGGTGGGATCGGGCCTGCCAGCGATTGGTACCTCAGGTTTAGATAGGTCAGGTTCTTGAGTTTACTGAGTTCCGGCGGGATTGGGCCAGATAGTAGTCTATACGGAGGGTTGGCTCCCAGATTCAACCAGGTGAGATTTGTGAGGTTGAATAATTCGGGTGGGATGTTACCGGACAGATTGTTATCGTAGAGATTTAAATAGGTCAGGTTCTTGAAATTGCCGAGTTGGGGTGGGATCAAGCCTGTCAGATTGTTCCGCTCGAGGTTCAAGTAATTCAGGTTCGACAGGTTACCAAGTTCTGGTGGGATTGGCCCTGTCAGGTTGTTGTAGCGGAGAGACAGATATGTCAGGTTTTCGAGGTTGCTGAGTTCGAGAGGAATTGGGCCAGACAAGCCAAATCGCTCTTGGGTTCTTGTGTCGTTGTTCCACCTCCCAGCGAGACGAAGACGGACAACCCTTCCGGAACCGTCGGTATCCACCCCGTACCAGTCGTCCAGCGGCGCATCGGTCAGCCAGTTTGTGTTGTTCCTCCAGTTGGGGCCGTCCGTCGCGTTGTACAGTGCCACCAGCACGGCTCTGTCCGAAGTTTGTGGTGGCGTCTCACAGGTGGTGCCAAACACGTTGGCAAAGAGCAGAAAATCAGCGATGCCGATCTCACCATTGCCGTCCATATCCATAAGCGCGTTGTAATTGGCATCGCCTGAAGAGGTGCCAAACACGCCGGTAAAGAGCAGAAAATCAGCGATATTGACCATCCCGTTGTCGTCAAAATCACCGGGGCAGATGGCTGCTTGTTGCGTAAAGGAGAGCACTGCATTGGATACATCCAGATTTTGTCCTCCATCCGTACCATCCAGAGTGGCTGATCGGGTAAGTTCGTCCTGATCAGGTGTGATATCCCTGGGCGACCTGCCCTGTACAGAGATATGGCTCACATATACGAATAATGCAAGGATCGCTATCAACAATAGGCGATATTTTGATAAACTCCTACGTGTAAATATACGGTGAAACACCCTTTCCTCCCCTGAATGATTTATCTCCTGCCAGTTCCTTCACACGGCATATTTGCGCGGGGATAAACGGAGACGTATCGTGAATTTGAAGACCGTTTAAAAAAAGAATTTTTAATCTAAGTGCAAAAAGTATGCCAATGTGAGCGTTGTCCAGATAGATATACTCGTAAAAGATTGTTTTACATAAAGAAAAAGAGCCAATCTGACTATATCATATCGTCACAGAATAGTCGGATTGGCTCACCTGCAAGACCTATTACGGTCCCGCAAGACCTATTACGGTCCCAAAACTATATTACATCAGTGATATTCGACTTTGCGTAACATCAGTAAGTAAAATTTACAACCATTTATACTGATAGGGAAATTTGTATTTTGATATACGGTATAGCAAGCCGTTTTATTCAGCTATCAAGTCCTGATAGCGCAACCTGCTCATAGCAGGTATTTTGGCCTGGATATTGCTCCTCAATCATTTTCCAAAATTTCTTTCTTTGTCTCTCCTTGTTCTTAAGCTGGAGTAACGGCTGCAACCGATAGACAGATAGGAAACTCAGTCCTGGATCTGTGTCATCTATCTTCAAGATAAAATCTTTAATTTCCTCATCCAATTTGAGCAACCGTAGTATCAAGCGGGTTTTGGTTCTCGAAATGCCCACATGTTTGGCAAGTGCCATCTGAGAGTAAACGTGGCCCTTTTCAAGAAGCTCTTGATAATACAGGGCTTTTTTGAGATAGTTGGGATGGTGCAGTTTTTGAGTAACGAATTGTTTTTGTGGCTCATGGCCGATTGCGATAATAGGCTTCTTGTTTCTGCGGAAGTGATGGATGGGGAAGTGATCCCACACACAGAAAAGTTCAGTCGATGGAATGGTTGGGGAGCCAAGAATATCTTCTCGCTGAATTTTAATCTATCTGTTTCATTGCAAAAGAAAGTCCGTCAATCACCACCGATTGACGGGCTTTTTCTTATGTCTGATCGAGCATCATAACCACAATACTTTGTGGTTGCAGTTGGCCTACGAAAAGCTACATCAATCACAGGCTGAAACACAAAGCCCTAAACTCTCCACAGAAGCGATACTGTTGCCGAATTGGTCGAGAAGGATATGTGGTTGGAAAAATGGCTGTTTGTAGCCTGAATACAAGCTCTGTATGGACAGATTCGGAATTCGGCAACAGCATCCGAAGCGGGGTAACTCCACCATTAGCGATCATCATGGCAAGTTTGTATTGATCCATAAAAGGCAATGATTTATTATGAATCAAATCGGGATACTTATGTTGTGTGTCAGCAGAAGCAACAGGGAGACCGGGACAATGCCACGGCGAATTGCCATTGTTGGCGGAGGCGTTTCAGGGCTGGGTGCTGCATGGGCGCTCCATCATCATCCGGACCAATTTGATTTTCGGCTGTTTGAGGCCCAGGAACAGATTGGCGGCAATGCTATCACTGTCGATATGCCCCAAGATGACGGCAGTTTAATTCCTGTCGATGTCTCCGTAACCGCTTGTATCCCATCGGTCTATAACCACATCCTGTTATTGATGGAAAAGTTCGGCATCGGGTTGATCAACACCAGATTCAGCTACAGCGTGAAGTATGGAGACGGTGTTTACGCCCACGATTTCGATTCCGACATCAGGGAGCAACTGCAGTCCGAGATTGCGAAGTTCCAACGAGTCTTGAGGCGTCTGCATTGGTTTGGTTGGCTGAGCCGTTCCCAGTCCAGGTTGCTGAACGCCCTCAACCCGTTCAATTACATCAGCATGGGGACGGTCCTGAATCTGGGAAAATTTTCCGAGGATTTCAGGTACAAGATCCTGAAACCCATGTTCATCAATTTCGTGCTGGCAACAAACGTATTTGATCTGCCTGCAGCGCTCTTCTCGAGGTATCTCGAATTCTTCGATATCGAAACGGCTACGCCCATGTGGACATGGGACCAGGGAACACGGCGCATCTACGAGAACATGTCGGCCAACTTTCGGGACAAGATCTACCTCAACCGGCCTGTCTCAAAGGTGTATCGACAGGCGTCCTGCGTCGTGGTCGAGGACAAAGACGGTGTGCGGGAGACGTTTGACGAGGTGGTTTTCGCATGCAATGCGGACCAGACACTGAAGATCCTCGACAGACCCACCAGACTTGAACGCTATATTCTCTCGTCGATACGTTATGACAGCGAGAGCCATCAGCTTGCGGTCGTCCACTCGGACTCCTCAGTCCTTCCCGACAACAAAGTGAAGCCCCTGACAACGCGGAGCAATCATATCGAACAGTACGGCGCGAAGCCGGACAATTATGAAATCACGTACATCATGCACAACCAGCAACCGTGGGCTAATCGGTCTGACAAACCTTGCCTGGTGACCTACAACGCGATCACTCCCATCGATGAACGAAAGATTATCAAAAAGCAGCGGTTTCAGCACATTGTCCATGACGTGCGTCAGGTTGCATTGCTCGTCAACTTGTTCCGCTTCATTCAGGGAAAGAGACGAACATGGCACTGCGGCGCTCACACGTTGATCAATAGCCAGGAAACCTGCCTCATCACCGGACTTGCCGCTGCAAGACAGATCGGAACGGATTACCACTTCGACGATCCCGCAGCAAAGCGCTTATTCAACTACTACGGGCGCATCATGTATGGCTCGCGATTCAGGAGGGCGCCCAGGCTGAACGACAGAGGCTCATCTTAGGAGAATTATGGTGAAGTTACCTCGTTTCTATCTTCCATTCCCGGAAAAATGATTATTAAATGAGAATTATAGTTATTTTTTGGCAAATAGAAAGAAAAACAATTATAAAAAAACAATCGAAAAAATGCCGTGAGATTTCTTCTCGCGGCATTTTTCTAATCCCCAAATACGACCGTCGTCACCGACCTTTTCAGTGACACTCAGTCGCATAGAAGTTTCTACAGGGGTCAGCAAGATCAGGCGTTCATACACATCTGCATATGCGTCTATGCAATCTGCTTCATCGGGATAGGTTTCCAAAAATCGATATTTTACACCTGGCCACGTATGGCGATTGATCAGATCCTTAAATGTCAAGTGTCTTTTAGTATTCATGTTTATTGATCTCCTGGACTTGAATCAAAATTCCAACACCTTCTTCCGCTTACCCTTACTAATAGTAACGATACCACTATTGTAGTCGGCATTGAGGAAAGGGCTTTCAAAGACCTTCTTCGGGGCGTAGTTGACGGGCTTGCCGTTAATGCTGGGCGTTTTCTCAAAGCTGGTGTCGAACGTCAACAGGTCGCTGTAGATCGTGGTGTATCTAAGAATGGCTCCATCCATGCTCATCTCACAACCTTTTACCTTCGCTTTGAACGTATCGAAGCTATCGAGATCGCTCTTGGCCATAACCTCGAGAATGACGGGGGCGTATTCGCCCTTAAGCGCCAGGATCCTTCCGGGAGGTGTCTTACGTGTACTGCCATCCTCAGCCTTGACAGTGTATGAGCCATCCTTCCACGTGAAGCCGCCTCCATCGGACACGCGAATAGCTGCCCATGCGCCTTCTGCTTCCACAAATACCACACCATCTTCCTCAACTGGTGCGCTCAAGCCTTTTTCCGACATCCAGACGTTCATCTCGGCGCCACCCTTGTGGTACTTGAGCTTCTGTGTGATCAGGCTACCCTTGCTTTGGACGGACCACTGAGCATTGAGAACGACCTTGTTGTCCTCGGGACGCACAAGAGGAACGATGCGGGCATCGTCTTCGCCAGCAAAGATCACACCCTGCCAACGATTCTGTGCGCTGATCGCGACCCAATCGGACAGCGGTCGCGCCTCGGTCATTGGGGTACCCAGGATGAAGGCAGGGTCACAGAAACTGTAGCGCAGAATGCCACCACCGTCGGTTCGCAATTGATTCGGCGCTTTGCTCGCAACTGCCACCATGGGAAACGAATGGCCTTGTTTCCCGAGACCCTGTGTACGCTGTCGCACTTCGTAGCGGCCGCGTCCCTTTACGTCGGACGCGATATCGGCCACTACGGTCGGGGGGCGGTAAGCGCTGAGTGCGGCGTTGACGTCATGACCATTGACCGTTGGTTGCTTGCCGATGGAGAAGTAGAACCAGGCCAACGGAGCGTTTCCGTGATCCCGGTTCTGGTAGAACGCTTTCTCCCCCTTTCTGCGTGACCCGCCGCCACCCATATGCCCACCGATCTGCTCTTGCGCCCAGTAAGCAAAGTAGAGATCGAGAAACATCCCGGCCGAGCGCTGTACTGGTGGATCACCGAAGTCGTAGAAGTTATAGAATCCTCTGATCAGCGTGGCGTTATATCCATCGCTCATCATTTCGATACACAGGCTCTTGCGGGCCCGTTCACGGCAGTAAGCGATGAAGTACTCGTTCCAGGCGCGGTAGTGATCCTCGGCCATGGCGCCGTCATCAAACTTGAGGTTCCTATATTCGGGCAGATTCCTGGCGAGCTTGGAGAAGTGCCAATTCACCGTGAAGTCCATGGCATGATGGTTCTCGGACCCGTAAATGTGCCAGGTCTGCGAGTCCTTGACCTCCGCCTTGCTTAACCACGAGCACATTTTGGCATAGAGCCAGACCGGTTTGAGCGCGAGGGCCTCGGTCTCTTTGGTGATGCGGCCAGGATGCTCCGTCCCGTTGGTACCGTACATCTCGATCAGCCGCATCACGATCTCCGCATGCCAGTGGAAACTGTCGCGGTCATTGATGTCCTTTGGGTTATCGAGGTAGTGCTGGGCATTTTCGGCCAATGCGGCATTCGCCTCATCCAGCATCTCGCCAAGGTAGAGACAACGTGCGGCAAACGCCATGATGGAATAGGAGTAGGCTCGGACGTAGTTACCGCGCCCCGGGCCGAGAGGTTTCTGCTTCTTGGCGCGCACCAGGGGATTGCCCGATTCTGCGCGGAACATCGCGTCCACCCGTTTCTCAAATCCAGCCAGGATGGCTTCCGGGGTTTGCTTCTTCATCGACACAACTCCTTTCTATACAGGGAATCAATGAAAACGCCGTGAGAAAAAATCTCACGGCATTATTCTATTTTCGCTATCATTTGGCCAAAAAGTTCTAGCCGGCACTCAGCATCGCCCTGGTCTCGTCCGTCAGCCGGATGTGCGGCGGCGACATACCCGGCAGCAACACACCCGGGTCACTCTCCACACACGCCAGCGGATGGAGCTGTGTAAGCGCAGGGTTCGCGGAGTAGTCTTTGTCCTCACGGGGATCGTTAAACCAGCACGGCGAAAACTCCAGGATCCGCTTCTGCCGCTCAGTGAGTTCGGGGTCGTTGGTGTCGTACGCGGCGTCGCCGTGGTGCATGCCGAAAGGAACATACTTGTAGAAAAGGGTGCGGCGCTCGCCGCTCCCTGCCCACGGAATCGTGCCATGTTTGAGCTTCTCAGTGAACAAAATGCAGTCCCCAGCCTTCGCCTCAACGCGGTGCACCGGCACATCGTCATCCCAGTTCGGCAGTTGCGACGTCCACTCCGTGTCGCACCAGTTCCGCCGCCAGTCGCCGTCGATGTCCATCAGCTTCTGCTCATTGGCCGGCTTGTGTGTGCCAATAACACACCCAAAGCCCCCGTCATCTGGTCCGACTGTCTTGAGTTCATACACACACGTGATATGAAAGGCACCTGGGCCGCCGTGGAGTGTCCCGCCTTTGTCCTCGCCGTCTGTCGGTTTCCGACCAGGTTTGTAATGTATATTGTCGTGATCCAACCGGAACAAGGGGCGAAGATCTTCCGGCATATGTGCTGGGGCATGGCCCCACGCTGGGTCGCCGAGAATCTCTTCAAGGATGGGCAGCATGATCTCGTTGTCGATCAGGTCCCTGTACGCCTTGCTCCAGAGCCTTCTCCCCACGTAGGTGTTGCCGTGCCGATCCGTTGTCTGGCGTGTGCCTCGCCCCCGGATGCTTTTGCGCTTCTGTGCGTCGGTGCCGTCCGTGGACTGCGTCTCCTCCCGCTCGTGGATATGCTGATCATAGACTTGATTGAGCTCGTCCAACTGCTGTTGATTGAGCACATCGGGCACGACGACATAGCCTTGTCGTGCGAACGTATCACGCATCGCATCGTCCATCTTCTAATCTCCTCTATGTGTAGAAACTACAAGGGACATTTCTTGCGCATGAATGGCCGGTAAGAAGGCGTTTTCGGCAGTCGTTGTCAAGTGCTTTTGTCGTACTTGCGAATGGCAACAACGAGAGGATAAAGCTATTGCTTCTTCTTACAGACCATATAGAATCCGTTGGGCAGAGCGTGAAAACAATTCTGATGCCATCGATCATGATTTTTGGTCGGCTCTTCCCAAACGTGAAGGATCTCAAATCCAGCATCAATCATCGCCATCAGGTAGTCAGAAACAGTCCACTGAAAAATGTACTGAACATTCTCGGCATCCCTGGTCTCTTCGTCTTCAGGATCCACAAATTCTGTCGCCGCTCCTGTCTCCGGGTTATACAAGTATTGGTGAGGCCCACGATCGAAGTAAAAAAAGTCTGCTTCGGGAGTGTTGCCCCCCTCTTTGCCAACCATCGCATCTTCACCTATAAAGTATTCACAGTTGCTCCACATTTGCCGCACGGGATGAACCTCGCCTACCACAAACAGTCCACCTGGGGTCAGCAACCGACTTGCCTCTGCGTAGTATTGCCAGAGATCCGAAATCCAGATGGCCACAACGCCTACGCTACACGCGAAGTGATATCCTCCGTCGGGCAACGTCGGGAGGTCCGAAATGTCGCCCTGGTGGAAGGTGATTTCAAGGCCAAGGTCCTTTGCCCTTTCGGCGGCGATTTCCAATTGTCGCTCGGAAATATCGACTGACGTGACTGTTGCCCCCATTGATGCCAGGGCGAAGGCGGCGAAATTGTCCCCACTGCCCAAGACAACCGCGTTTTTTCCCTCCAGGGATCCAAGATGTTGAGCGATGTGCTCAACTCCCTGCTCAGTCAATGCATTCTCCCTCCAATATTCGAGTGCTTTTTCAACCCGCTCTGGTACCAGATGACCGCGATGCCAAGGGCCTTTTGAGTCTCTGCGTGCCTTCCACCGTGGTGCAGCTACATTCCATTTCGTATGATTTGACTCGTGCATCTTATTCATTTTACAGACTCCTTTAAACCAAAAACCGCAGGCATTCAAATTGAATACCCACGGTTTCGAAACAAAAAGGCTGTTTTATGTTTCGAATCTTTAGTTGCCACTCAGCATTGCCCTGGTCTCGTCCGTCAGCCGGATGTGCGGCGGCGACATGCCCGGCAGCAACACACTCGGATCGCTCTCCACACACGCCTGCGGATGGAGCTGTGTAAGCGCAGGGTTCGCGGAATAGTCTTTGTCCTCACGGGGATCGTTAAACCAGCACGGCGAGAACTCCAGGATCCGTCTCTGCCGCTCAGTGAGTTCGGGGTCGTTGGTGTCGTACGCGACATCGCCGTGGTGCATGCCGAAAGGAACATACTTGTAGAAGAGGGTGCGGCGCTCGCCGCTCCCTGCCCACGGAATCGTGCCATGTTTGAGCTTCTCAGTGAACAAAATGCAGTCCCCAGCCTTCGCCTCAACGCGGTGCACCGGCACATCGTCATCCCAGTTCGGCAGTTGCGACGTCCACTCCGTGTCGCACCAGTTCCGCCGCCAGTCGCCGTCGATGTCCATCAGCTTCTGCTCATTGGCCGGCTTGTGTGTGCCAATAACACACCCAAAGCCCCCGTCATCTGGTCCGACTGTCTTGAGTTCATACACACACGTGATATGAAAGGCACCTGGGCCGCCGTGGAGTGTCCCGCCTTTGTCCTCGCCGTCTGTCGGTTTCCGACCAGGTTTGTAATGTATATTGTCGTGATCCAACCGGAACAAGGGGCGAAGATCTTCCGGCATATGTGCTGGGGCATGGCCCCACGCTGGGTCGCCGAGAATCTCTTCAAGGATGGGCAGCATGATCTCGTTGTCGATCAGGTCCCTGTACGCCTTGCTCCAGAGCCTTCTCCCCACGTAGGTGTTGCCGTGCCGATCCGTTGTCTGGCGTGTGCCTCGCCCCCGGATGCTTTTGCGCTTCTGTGCGTCGGTGCCGTCCGTGGACTGCGTCTCCTCCCGCTCGTGGATATGCTGATCATAGACTTGATTGAGCTCGTCCAACTGCTGTTGATTGAGCACATCGGGCACGACGACATAGCCTTGTCGTGCGAACGTTTCACGCATCGCGTCGTCCATCTTCTAATCTCCTCTATGTGTAGAAACTAAAAGGGCCATTTCTTGCGCATGGATGGCTGGTAAAAAGGCGTTTTCGGCAGTCGTTGTCAAGTGCTTTTGTCGTACTTGCGGATGTATGAGAATAATCGTAGCCTTTTTTTATTTATAGCCTAAATTTCATCCGGCCTTTTACCTCATTCTACATTCAACACAAGGAGCCTGAACTATGGAACGCAGAGAAGTCCGCTGGGAACGCATGTTTCCCGATGAACTGGAAGCTGCTTTTGAGGATTGTCCAGTAGTGTATTTGCCCTATGGCCTGTGTGAACCCCATGGCCCGGTGAACGCCTTGGGCCTGGACGCGCTGCGTGCCCATGGGGTGGTGTGCCAGGCCGCCCGGTCATTCGGAGGCATTGTAGCCCCGCCCGAATACTGGCACTGCCACGAATCCGGAGGCTACGGAACCTGGGCACACGAACGAGTGGGTAACGTCCGCCCCTGGTTTACAGCAGTACCACCGTGGATCTTTTTAAAAAATCTCTGCTATCACATCCGCGCTGTCGATGCCCTGGGATTTCACGTAGCCGTGCTCTTCTCGGGACACTCGGGACCACACCGTCTGGACGTACCCGTTGTACTTGAAATCCTCCAGCAGCACGTTTCCGTCCGCCTCTATTCTCTTATGAGTCTGGGAGCCGATCAATCCCGATTCAAAGATGACCGGGGCATGGGCGGCCACGCGGGAAGAGGAGAAACATCGCTGCTGTGGGCCGTGGCCCCGGACTGCGTAGATCTATCCCGCCTCCCCGGACCGGACGAGCCAGGACCTCATTTCGCCCAGGGCGATTATGTAGATACATCCAGCCGGAGAGCGGGAGAAGAAATGGCGGCTGATACGGCGGCACATATCTCGGAAAAAGCAAAAGAACTCCTGACGGAATACGAGCGGCTAAAACTCGATCACACCCCGCTGACCTATGGACAGATCGAGCATATCTGGGAAGAGGAGATCCGCCCCCGGATGAAAAATTTCGCTTCTATGCAGAGCGGAGATAAAGCACCCCCAGAAGACTCTCGCTGGTATGCCAACTGGCGGATACCGAACCTGGAATTTGAACGCGAATAGAGGAGATAGATGATGCAGAATTATCGAGGAGATGTTACGGACCTGCGCGTAGTTCGCCGAGTTGAGCAGCATCCGCAGGCCTGGCGCGTGTGGCAACCGGTCATTATTCCAGGGCAGAAGAAAAGGCATCTCATTGTGGCCTTCGGAGCGATGGTCAACGGCAAGAAAGACATGGGAGACATTCTCGCGACGCTCTCAACCGACGATGGAGATACCTGGGAGGAACCCGTGATGATATTCGATCATCGCCAGCATCAGGGTATGGTGCAATTTGCCTACGCGAATCCAGTCCTTTACCGCGCTCCCGGACAGGACGTAATCTGGTGCTTTGCGATGCGCTGTCCAATAGCCCAGAAGAACAGCGAAGAATCTCAACTGGTCGGTGCATTCACCGCAGATGGCGGTTATTCCTGGACACAAGTAGAAATGGCGATGCACTATGCAGGGCCGCTGATTACATGCTCAATCATCGTGACCACGGAGACCGACTCGGGACACAAGTTTCTGCTGCCAGCCCACCGCAACACGCTACAAGAAGACCCACGCGGTTCGCGTGACCACTTCGTTCTCAGCAGTACCAGCCTGCTGGAGTGGAAGCTCGAAGCATATATTCCCCAACCCATCAATGCCCGTGTTTTCCTGCATGAGGGAAATATCGCGCCGGGAGAAACACCAGAGGAACTGTGGATTGTCATGCGAACTGCCGATTACGACGAAACCGATCGCACGACGGACCCTCCCACAGCCTATTCGAGCGTGAGCCGTGACGGTGGCCGTACCTGGAGTGTCGCCAAACCCGAACCCGACCTGCACAACGCCAAGTCAAAAGCTTTCTTTGGCCGGTCCTCGAATGGCACGCATATCTATGTGTACAGCGATGGACCTCCCCAAAGAGTAAAAGCACCGGGATTTCCCAATGGAGGTCGGACCTCTCTGCGGTACAAAACAAAAAATCCCGGAGACACCTGGAGCGAAGAGAAAACCTTCTACGATGCCGGGATTAAAAACTCTTATCCCACACTTATTGAAATTGCACCGGGTGACTTCCGTTGCGTGTGGGACAGCGGCACACCAGATACGCCGCGTACTCATATTCATTTTGGCAAGTTGCGAATTTCACCATAATTCGCGTTATAGTTTTGCCTGTTTGCCTAATAGTCCACCGCAACGCGATTCCCCGTAACAATAGATTCCTGAATAGCCATCGCGACGGCTGTTGCAATCAGTCCGTCTTCCGGTGTTGCAGCTACGGGAGCACCTCTCCGGACTGCGTTGAAAAATGCACGCATATTGTACTCCATCAGGGTCGTTCGCTCAGGCGCGTGAAACGTCTCGACTGTAGATTCTTTGGCCTCCCTCAAGGCCCATTCCAGCGTATCCGGTAGCCATTGCGTGCCAGTTATGCGTGCCAATCCGTTCTCTGTCCAAATATCCAGAAGATGTCCGCCATCAGCACAAGCAGCACCAATGCCACCACAAGTCAGCGAAGCGGAGGCCCCAGATTCAAACTCAATGACTGCTGCGGCCGCATCCGGCATTGGGCTACCTCTGAAGGATCCCCCAAAAGAGAATACGGATTTGGGCTTGCCCAGTAAAAAAGCCAGCGTATCGAAAAGATGTACATAGCACTCATTGATAAGCCCATTGTGGTTTTCCGGATCCCAGTGTTTTGATTCCGGAGGAGGGCACCACCCCACCATCAGATTGCCATTCGCCATCCACCCTTTTCCGAGGTCGCCTTTCAGGAGTTCTCGCAACCGCACCATTGCAGGCATACAACGGATCGGAAATTCGACCTGACAGGGCAAATCAAAACTGTTGCACAAGTCAACCAACGCTCTTCCACTTTCCACAGTCCCTGCCCAGGGCTTCTCGATTAGCATTGGGATGCCCCTGTTGCCAGCCGATTCGATCAGCGCTCTGCGATGTTTGGGCGTCACAGCAAGTGCGACCGCGTCCAACGATTCGGCATCCATCATCTGGTCTGCATCTTCGTAAAGCCTGAGATCATTTTCCTTCTCATAAGCTCTATAACCACCTATACTGTCCAATCGAGCGGGCATATTCTCAGCCGCTGCCACAACGTGGGCACCCTCGATTCTCTTCGCAGTTTCTACTATCCATTGACCAAGACCAAGACCAACAACGCCAAGCCTAATAGATGTCATATTGTCCTCCTTCAAATGCCGAATCGGAGACGCCATAAGGTTCGAGTTTAGACCAGTCGAATTCTACGCCAATTCCCGGATCATCAGGCGCAATCGCCCGGTGGTTTTCGATCTTCAACGGACGCTTCGTGTACTCGTCGATTGGAAAGCTGTGGTACTCCATCCAACCTGCATTGGGTTGCGCAGAAACCAGACTGACGTGCAACTCCTGCATGCCATGAGAGCATATTGGAACTTCGTACTCACGCGACAATTCGGCAACCTTTAGCCAGCCGGTAATCCCCATACAATTGGAAGCATCAGGCTGAATATAAGAGAGCTTAGCCTGTTCAAAAGCGTAGCCAAATTCATGTATCGTATGAAGGTTCTCGCCCATCGATAGAGGCACTCCCGTAGCATCGGCAATCTCGGCATAACCCAGATAGTCATCTGGAAGCGTAGGCTCCTCAAACCACAGGATATCGAACGCCTTAAATCGGTTAGCCGCCTCAATAGCGTACTGGACACTCATCGAGTAGTTTGCATCGACCATGAAAGCAATATCTGGACCAATAAGCTTTCGAACTGCCCGGACCCGATCTACATCCTCATCCAGAGTGGGTTGCCCAACCTTGATCTTGACCCCATTGAAACCCTTATCGAGATAGCGACGGATGTTATCGAGGAGTTTCGGGAGAGGAAAATTCAGATCAATACCTCCACCATAGGCTTTGCAACTCGCACCCGCCCCACCCGAAACTTTCCACAAGGGCAGGTCCTTGCGTTTGCAGCGGATATCCCAAAGAGCGATGTCGATCGCCGATATCGCAAATGACGAAACCCCGCCACGACCGACGTAATGAATATACCATTCGCACCAATCGTTGATCTCTTCCACATCCGCCCCATTCCTGGCAATCAACCTGGGAGCCAGATCCGCGTCGATCATAGCTTTAATCGACCTGCCACCGCGACCACCGGTATAAGTGTACCCGGTTCCCTCGTACCCATCCTTCAGTGTTATCGTCACGGTAATCAACTCGAAGTGACTATGGTCGCCATGCTTGGCATCGACCAGCACCTCCGCCAATGGCACTTCGAACAGCCGCGTTCTTATCTTAACGATTTCGCTCATATCATCATAAATTACAGCTTCAAAATTCTATCATCCCAGCAACGCCTCTGGTGGCACATTGAACCTTTCTGGATTAATCATCACATCGCGGATCGTGCTGTAGTGCTGGAAATAAGACCAGGCAAGCTGTTTTTCCCGTCCTCTTTCCAGATCACAATCGAAGCGCACCAGAAAATTCCAGTCGGACCGTCCGTAATGACACAGCCCCCAGCTAAACCCCTTGCCATCTTTTGTATCCGTAAATTTATCGGGAATATAAGCCCCTCCTGCAGGTGGAATATCTTCCAGCGTTGCCATCACCTCAAAGTTCAAGCCATCCTCCGCGTATTGAATTGATCCCTTCTCAGGACCCGCCCAATCAACCATTGCAGCCACACCTGTTTTCCAGGGCCAAACCCAGACCTCGTGCCCGCTATTTGTAATTGGATTCAGCGGATGTTTCTCATAAGGGCCCTCAGGGTGATCAGCAATCGCCACGCCCCACTTCGAATCGGCAAACATGATATCTCCGACTCCATGCCCTTTGTAATATAGCCAGTACTTGCCATCGCGCACCAAAAGCCCCGGATCGTGAACTGCAGCACTATCCCACGACCCTTTTTTAATAACTTTCCGTTTATGCACCTGATCGAGATCTGGCACCTCAAATTTTCCATCAGGAGCGGTTTCCAAGACTGGCTCAGGCAACTTCTCCCACGGCCCATCCGGAGAGTCTGCCTTTGCCATGCCCACTACGTTGATACCCAAACCGCGTTCGGGCATGGTCTCGGCCTGATAAACCAGATAGTATCTGCCATCGGCGACGAGAATATTACATGTAAACACACTGTAATCATCCCAGGCACCTGCCGGACCACGCTCCACGGCTGGACCAAGCTCTGTCCATACATACCCATCGGGACTCGTCGCATACCACAAGTCTGCGTTCAACCATTTATATCTCGTATCAGTGCAATGTGTGTACCAGACGTAATAAAGATCGCCAACCTTGATAATCGAACTCGGATCTCTTCGCCCAACACCAGGCTCGTAACCAAGCCCTTCGACAGGAGAATAACGAAAACGCGTATATAACTCATTCTCACTATCATCACACCGATGCCGTTTCATTGCTACACTTAGTGGCTTCTCTATTCCATCAGTCATTTCTCTATTGTCTTCCATGTTCGTTGCAAAAACCGATCCACCTGAATCATTGTCACATCAAACCACGGCAGCCAATTCCACGTACCGTGAATCCCACCTGTAAGTGTTAGAGCCTCATTTGGCACACCAAGGTCATTCATACGTTCTCGAATGGTATCAAACGTTCGGACTGAATTTTCTCAAAAAAACAAAATAGGTTACAGCTTTGAATAGACACCTTACATCCATCTTTACAATTCCGCACCGTTTTATCCCTACCCCAGATAATCCACCTCCACATCCCCAATCGTCAAATTGCTTGAAAACGCCACGCGACCTATGTCTTCGAGCTCGAACCAAATCTCCAGATTGCCGTCCCCCGCTTCGAGTTCGAATTGTCCTGTATTCTCTCTTCATCTGCGCTACAAGATCGGGCATCAGGCCACTGAGCTCTTTCTCTTCGCCAGGATCATCTTCGAGATCGTATAGCTCCATCACGGGGTCTGTCGAAGAAGCCTCAAAATCCCATTGTCCACCGGTACCGGGATAACCCAACCACTTGTAGCGCTGGGTAATCGCCGTACAGTTGTGGTACTGTCGCGGGCGGCTCCCCCGGTGTGTCTGAATGAAAAGGGTACGATCAAGCCATGCCGCTTCACGACCTCGCATCAGGGGCGTCAGATCCACGCCATCCATCCTGAGATCAGAGGGGAAATCCACGTTACAAAGCGACAACAAAGTGGGCAGAACATCGATATGTGAGGCAATCTTGTCGGTCTTGAAACCAGCCGGCAACCCTTTCGGCCACCGCATAAAATATGGAACGCGAATCCCGCCTTCGTACACGTCTCCTTTTGTGGATCTGAATCCAGCATTGTACCTGCCGCCCGCGGGACCGTGGTCGGATGTAAAGATGATGATTGTATCCTCATCCAGACCGAGACGTTCCAGCAGTTCCATGAGTCGTCCAATATTGTCATCGATATTCTCGACCATCCCATAGATTCGTGCGACGCTGTCATCCAGACCCATCTCGCGATAGGGATCCGCATATTCGTCACTGATCTCGAGAGGATCGTGCGGCGCGTTCGTCGGAATATAGATGAAAAAGGGCGCGCTTTGATGCTCCTCGATAAACGCGAGGGCATCGTCAAAGAAGACATCCGTACAGTACCCTTTCCCCTGGAACTCTTCACCTTCTCGCCACAGAAATGAGTCAAAGTAGCTATTTGGCCTTACGGGGGCTTGCCCAATCCCGCCTCCTTTGTGCCACACGGCTTTCTCAAATCCCTGGTCCATGGGCCTCATTGGGTAATTGTCACCGAGATGCCACTTCCCAAAAATCCCGGTGCGGTACCCGGCATCTCGAAACAGCTCGGCGGCAGTGACCTCATCGCCCGACATTAATGCACCCCCTCGGGACGTGTGTAGGATTCCGGTTCGATAGAAATACCGCCCCGTCATCAATGCGGCTCGAGAAGGCGAACACAGCGGATGCCCGTAGAAACGGTCAAACGCCACCCCTTCATTGGCCAACCGATCCATATATGGCGTCCTGACTTGGTCATTCCCGTGTACCCCCACAGTTCCGTACCCCTGATCGTCCGTAATGATAAGAACGACATTGGGCCTGTTTTTCTCATCCATTTCGTTTACCCCGCTATGCGGTCAATGGATCGCATCTCGCTTTCGGATAAGGACCAGTCAAAAACATCGAGATTCGCCTGGAGATGTGCTCGAGAACTCGCTTTGGGAATAACGATCATGCCTTTTTGCAGCAGCCACTTGAGGGCGACATGTGCAGAGGTCTTATCGTGGATACGGGCGATGTTCAGCAACACGGGATCCCGAAGAATATCCTTCTTCCCCAGAGGGGAATACGCAGTCACCACCACATCGTTTTCCAGGCACCATTGCAGAACATCTCGCTGTTCGTAGCCCGGATGGTATTTGATCTGATTGACACTGATAGGTGCTGCGGAGAGCGCACGAGCGCGCTCCATTTGTTCGACCGAAAAGTTGCTAACCCCAATACTTCGCGCTTTTCCCGCATCGAAAATCTCGTTAAAAGCGCGAATAGTGCCTTCCATAGGCACGGTCTCGTTGGGCCAGTGAACGAGCAACAGATCCACATAGTCCATCTGGAGATATTCGAGAATCTCATCGGCCTGTTTTAACGCGACGTCATATTGCAGATAATCTCTACCGACTTTGGAGGTTATAAAAAGTTTTGAGCGATCAGCACCGACCTCCCGCAGGGCTTCGCCTATTTCGCGCTGATTCTGGTAGATCCAGGCTGTATCGAAGTGCGTATAGCCCAATTCGAGAGCCTGTTTGATAACCTCTTTACATTGATCACCTCTCATCGGCCAGGTACCGAGACCGACAACGGGCATTGTATGGCCCGAAAGCAATTTTAGGGATTTCATTGTTTATCCTTATTAGAAAATTAAGTCTCACTCATACCGCAGCGATTCAACGGGATTGGCCATGGCAACCTTGATCGCTATGATACTTAAACACAGGATGCTCCTGTTCAGAAGTAAGTGCGAATTATTATAATAAATTCAGATACACTATCCAATCTTTACTTTGGGGCACAATCTATTCTTTCTATGGACTTGCAATTTATTACAACCTATATTTGGACTGTGAGCTTGCTATTGATCTGTGAGGATTAAAAACGATGAACAACAAAAGGCATCTATCATCGCCGCAAATGCGTCTGTCGTTTGAAGAAGAACAAAAAGTTCGGCGCGAAGACCATATCACCGTGCGATGTATGCAATGTGGCAAGCGCTTTGCTCAGCCGCGCTGGTATATTGAAAAGGGCATGCGCTCCCAATTTTGCAGCAACGGGTGCAGAACCCATTGGGAATCTGACGAGGACTTTGAACTCGTGCTGGAAGGCCGCCCGGAGTATCGCGGAGGAAATTGGAAAATTCAAGCGGACAAGGCGCGCGCGCGCGATGGGTTTTGTTGCGCCTCTTGCGGGATTACAGAAGACACGCTCGGACGACAGATGGATGTACATCACAAAATACCGTACCGGCTTTTCGACTCGCCACAAGAGGCCAATAAACTGAGCAACCTGATCAGTCTATGCCCTTCATGCCACAAGAAGATAGAGGGTGCTGGACGGGCAGATATGCCATTATTTGATCGCGTCAAACACCGATCACAACGGTCCCAATAAAAATCTTTATACCAGCGCATTTGATTCGCCAAATACGCGTTCGCACACTTTTCCAACGCGTTCTCTATAACCTTCGGGTGCAAAAATGTAGAATTTCCAGAGTCGTTCATACTGGTCTTCCACGACCTTTACATCAAAAGGCGGATTGTCTGGCGGATCATTCAGGCGGCTCAAGCCATTGCGCGTAACAACGCGCACGCGCGCTTCTTTGATGGCCGAGATATCCGGACAATAGAGAATAACCTGATCGGGATTGATGGTCACAGCATCGGCGATTTGTCGTTCAACCTGCTGCCTACTCTCCACAGATCGATTGTAGGCGGCGATCAACTCATCGCGCCCCCGGCGCCCCACTTCGGCAGTCGAAATCATATAGGCGCGTTTGAGCAGCCGCCGTTCGCAAACGCCGTTGATCAAACGGTCAATGCGCGGGTCTTTATAGCCGAGCAAATGGCGAAAAAGGGCATCGTCCGTCAGAGTGTAAAGATCGGTTTCAACAAGACCGTGTTCGGTGGCGATCTCGACGGCTTTGGCGATCATAGCACCCGATGACACTTTGGCGTGGTGATAATAAACGCGCTCGGTAAGAAAATAGCGCAACCGCAGCAAATGCAGCAACTCAGTGCGCGTGCTGAGACGGGTCACATCAATCGCGAGATTTTCATCGGCAAGCATAAAGGTGCTAAAAATCCGGTCGTCATAATCCTGACGTAAGCCTGCAAAATACGCATCGCGACGCAAATAATCGAGCAAGTCAGCATCGATGGTGCTGGACACAATCTCCTGCATCCAGGTCGGTGAAAACGATTTATCCGTAAGCAGGGAAACCACCGCATCGCTCAGGCCCGAAGCATCGAGTGCTTGCGCGATTTCTGTTTGCGTCAGGAAATGTTTCATGCGGGCGGCTGTATCGTGGCGGGGAAAGAGCTTGCGTTCATCTTCGAACGTATGTCCAAAGGGCAAGTGTGAGATATCGTGAACCAGCGCGGCCAATGCGACCGTATCGGCTTGCTCGGGATCGATTTGCGCGCCCCCGCGTCTCAAGACATCGAGCACGCGCCGCGACATCGCCGTTGTCCCCAGCGAGTGTTCAAACCTCGTGTGTACACAGCCCGGATAGACCAGATATGCCGATCCTGTTTGTCGCACGCCGCGCAGGCGTTGCATTTGCCGCGTGTCCATAACCCGGCGTTCGGATTCATTAAAAGACATATCGCCGTGAACGGGATCGCGAATAATCATTTTATGCTCCCGATGAGTTGTGGAAATGTCCATTGACAGTCAGACTTCACCATGATATTTTGCACGCGGAAGTTGCAACGCTTTCTTGGCATTTTTATTCTTAATTCGCATTTTGAGGAGGTCCAATGGCAGAAGCATACACGCCCAAAAAAGAAGATAAATTTTCATTTGGTTTATGGACAGTGGGAAACCCCGGACGCGATCCCTTTGGCGACCCAACGCGCCCACCGCTTGCACCCGAGCGAATTGTGCAACGCTTGAGCGAACTGGGCGCGTGGGGCATTAACCTGCACGATAACGACCTCGTGCCAATTGATGCCACACCACAACAGCGCGATAAAATCGTAAGCGATTTCAAAAACGCACTAAAAAATTGCGGCATGGTCGTGCCCATGGCAACCACCAATACATTTTCTCATCCCGTATTTAAGGATGGGGGCTTTACGTCCAACGACCCCAAAATTCGCGCTTATGGCTTGCAAAAAATCATGCAAGCCATTGATTTAGGTGTCGAATTGGGTGCCAAAACCTATGTGTTTTGGGGCGGACGCGAAGGCGCCGAATGCAACGTGGCCAAAGATCCCATCGATGCCCTCAAACGCTACCGGGATGGCTTAAATTATTTGTGCGATTACGTGCGCGACCAGAAATACGATTTGAATTTCGCCCTCGAAGCCAAACCCAACGAACCGCGTGCCGATATGTACTTTCCCACAACCGGGCATTATCTGGCATTTATCGAAACGCTGGATTACCCCGAAATGGTGGGCGTCAACCCGGAAGTCGCACACGAACACATGGCGGGATTAAATTTCCATCACGGCGTGGCGCAAGCATTCGAGGCGGGCAAACTCTTCCATATCGACTTAAACGACCAGCGTTTTGGCCGCTATGATCAGGACTTTCGGTTTGGCTCAGAAGATTACAAAAGTGCCTTTTTACTCGTGCGTTTGCTCGAAAACAACGGTTATACGGGTCCGAGACACTTCGACGCACACGCATTTCGCACAGAAGACGAAGAAGGGGTATGGGATTTTGCCGCAGGGTGTATGCGTACGTACAATATCTTAAAAGAAAAAGCGGCACAATTTGAAGCAGATGCCGAAATTCAGGGAATCGTGCAAGAAATTGGAAACCAGAACCCCGAATACGAACAGCACCTGGGCAAATACAGCCCGGAAAAATCGCAGGCACTCAAACAGGTGCAATTTGACATCGATGCAATGGGGCGCGTTGGACTGGGCTATGAGCGCCTCGATCAGTTGCTGGCCGACTTATTGTTAGGGGTGCGGTAGCAGATCACTATACCCGGCGGATCACCGTATGCCAATCGATCCGCCCATGCCGCTACTACCGCCACTACTACTACCACCGCGACTGCTCGAACCTCTACTTTTGCCACTTCTACTACCCGAACTGAGGGAGCGGGTGTAATAGCGCGCCTTGACAACTTTATCGGGCAATAGGTCAGAGGTCAGATCTCGGCTTTCCGCATCGAGATCCCAGTAATTATCAATTCTGTATCGCTTGCCATTTTCATCTGTGATTTCAATTGCAGGCGGTTCATCGCCCTTGAGCGCGTCTCGGCCCAGAATGCGGAAAGTATATTCGCCATCGTCGGTATCAACCGTCCACTGACTGCCCGTGCCTTTGGGTACGACGGAAGTTATGGCACTGATGGTCGGGACAAAGTAGATGGCTTTGAGTTCGGCTTCGAGCAAATTGCGCGACTCAGTGTCGAGTTTTTTGGGATTTTCAATAATGCCAATTTCGTGTCCCAATTCATCCATCAAACTGACAAATTGATCGGGATTGCTGTGGGGAAACGCGCGGGCAAGGCGATCGACAAACGTAGTTTCTCCCTGGATAAGAGCTTCGATTTTATTGCCGTTTTTTTTCAGCGAGACAGCAGCGGGATCGAGGTTCATGATATTCTCCTATAAGAAAGCGGACAGCGCATTGATCGCTGATAGCTTAATTATACACTCACATTTCCATTCTGTCAAAAAACAATCGCGGGAGTTGTACCAATGTATGATACTGTCTTATTATTTGGCCCCCCCGGTGCTGGCAAGGGCACCTGGGGAAATGTGTTAAAACAAATTCCAGGATTGTACCATTTTTCAAGTGGCGATATGCTCAGGGCATTGGACGTCGATAGCCAGCCTGGAGAAATGGCTCTGGCGAGTATTCGCAAAGGCGAGTTGGTACCCGATGAATTTGTCGTAGCCCTATGGCGAGAACGCATGCAGCGCCTGACTGATTTTGGCGATTTCAAGCCCGACGAGCAGACATTGATTTTAGATGGCCTACCGCGCACACTCGCCCAGGCTCAAATGGCCGATGAAGACTTGAATGTAAAGTTGATCATGGTATTGGATTGTCCAGATCGCAATGTACTGATTAAACGCCTCTTTGGACGCGCGCTCGTCGCATACCGCATCGATGACGCAAATGAACAAATTATTCGCAAAAGATTCGATGTGTACGACCGCCAGACAATTGCTGTATTGGAACATTATCCCAAAGAAATCGTGCAACAAATCGATGTATCACAACCTTCGCCAAAAATTTTGAGAGATATCGGTCAGACCCTGGTCGATTTTTTACATACATGAGTGTGCAATTTTCCCGCGTACTCTTTATTGCGAATCCGCATGCAGGAGTAAACCGCAATATTCGATCTCGCGTAATTGACGCGTGTGAGAAAGCGGGGATGGATTTCGCCCTTGAAGTGACGCAGTACGCGGGGCACGCTACAGAACTGGCGGCAAGCGCATCCGAAATGGGATTCGATCTGGTGGTCGCCATTGGAGGCGATGGCACCATTAACGAAGTCGGACGCGCGCTACTCGGCACAGAAATACCCCTGGGAGTAGTGCCCGCTGGATCGGGCAATGCATTTGCGCGTGCGTTAAATTTATCTTTTGACCCGACAAAAGCCTGTCGCGCCTTTATTCAGCCAGAAATTCGAAAACTCGATGTGGGGCGCGTGGGCAATGCCCTGTTTTTTTCTACCGCGGGCATTGGCTTAGATGCAGAGGTCGCCCATCGGTATGCAAGTCGGACGGGGCGCCGCGGATTCTTGCCCTATATGGTGCTCACCGCGCTGTCAATTCTCTCATATCGCCCTCAGACATTGCGATTGAGATTGGATTCTAACAGCGAAATTGAGCGCACGCCTTTGTTCGTTGCCATAGCCAACATACCGGACTTTGGAGGCGGCGCAACCATAGCCCCTCAAGCCCGGCCAGATGATGGACTTCTCGATGTGTGCGTATTTACACATCCGGGGTGGATTCGCCTGATATTGAATACCTATCGACTTTTTAATGGCACTTTTGATCGAATGCCCGGCGTCGAGATATTTCAGGCGAAAAAAATCCATATCACCCGCGAAAAAAGCGATTGGTTTCAATTTGATGGCGAAGTTGAAAAAGGCTCAAAAGAACTGGTATTTGAAATTATGCCCGATGTGCTAACGCTGATTTTACCGAAAAATCCGCAGCAGAACAATAGCGCCTGGGGCTCCGAGATTGATTTGCAGTAAAAGCTAACCGCTAAACATCCCACAAAAAGGAGAAATACCATGGGTTGCCTAACTGCCGAGCAGATTGCACAGTTTAAAGAAGAAGGCTATCTGGTGGTGGAGGGCGTGTTGGATCCAAAAACTGTGCTGGATCCTGTAATTGAAGAGTACACAGAAGTACTCGACACATTAGTGCGCGATCTTTACGAACGAGAAGAAATTTCTTCCTTGTTCGAAGACCTCGATTTTGCCGAGCGATTCATCGCGGTCTGTATTGAAACGGGTGATGTACACAAACAATATTTCGATTTTTCGCTACCATTTCAAAATGTGACGCCCGACACACCTTTCTGGACGGGACAGGCTGTTCTCAATGCCTTCACCGCTGAATCCCTGCTCGATTGTGTAGAATCGCTCATCGGACCAGAAATCTACTCGAATCCCGTACAACATGTGCGGATTAAACCACCCGAGCATATTTTGCCCAAAAACCAGTTTGGAAATCCGATTTTGGGAGAAACGATCTGGCACCAGGATCAGGGCGTGGTTGTACCAGAAGCAGATGAGACAAATATGTTGACCGTGTGGTTTGCACTCGAAGACGTCGATATTGAACAAGGTCCTCTAAAAGTCGTGCCCAGCAGCCACAAACACGGACTTTTGACGCACTGTCCATCGTACTTTGGGAACGGACCCAAAACAGCGGGCGGGCGGCAAATACCCGAATCGCTATTTGAAGCCGAACGCATGATACCGCTACCGGTCAAACGGGGAGATGTCATTTTTCTTCCCAAGTGCACAGTACACGGATCGCTACCCAATCTGAGCGATAAAATCCGCTGGAGCTTTGATCTGCGTTATAATCCCATCGGTCAAACGACTGGACGCGAGGCATTTCCGGGCTTTGTCGCGCGCAGCCGCAAACATCCAGAGCGCGAATTGAGAGATGCAAAAGTGTGGACCCAAATGTGGTTGGACACTCGAAAGGCGATGTCGAAAATCAATCGGGACGGACAGACCGATGTCCCCTTCGGGCGGTGGACGGAAGGCCATCCCGATTGTGCATAAAAATAAGGCGAACAGGAGGATAACATGGTCGGATTTGGCGTTATTGGCCTGGGCATGGGGCGCAACAGAGCGCGGTTGATTAAAGAAACACCCGGTGCAGATTTGAAGGTCGTGTGTGACCTGCACGGCGATCTGGCCGAGGAAGTGGCGCAGGAATTGGAGACAGATTGCGTTATAAATATGGAACACGTGTTTGCGCGAGATGATGTGGATGTCGTGATGGTGATGACGCCGAGCGGCAAACATGCCCAGGTTGGAATTGAAGCGGCAAAAGCGGGCAAGCATGTGATAACCACCAAACCCATGGATGTGAGTACCGAAGCGTGTGATCGGCTCATTGCCGCTTGTGAAGCTGCCGGCGTGTTGTGCGGTGTGGATTATCAAAGCCGATACGTGGATGGCAATGTCAAGATAGCAACCGCGATTCGGGAAGGCTGGCTGGGCAAGATGATTTTGGGTGAAGTGCGTTTTAAGTGGTTCCGCAATGACGAATATTTTCGCCACGACGATGGTTGGCGCGGAACGTGGGCTATGGACGGGGGGGGCTCATTGGCCAATCAAGGCGCGCATCTGCTCGACGTATTGAGCTGGTTTATGGGCGACCCGGTTTCCGTGTACGGCGAAATCGACATTGTAAATCACGAGATTGAGACCGAAGACATCGGGCTGGCAATCCTCAATTTTGAGAACGGGGCAAAAGGCACAATCCTGGGCACCACGACCTTTCCCCAGAGTGTGTATTTCAGCGCCGAAGTACACGGAACAGAAGGCGGTATTTTGCTACACGACGTTTTAAATGGCGAAATGACAGTTTACGGCACAGGGCTTCAGGAAAAACTCGACAGCGTCGAAAATAACGTCCACAGCATTGTCGAAGACGTGGTAAATGCTCTGACTAAAGGAACACCCCTATCCGTAGATGGACGCGAAGGCCGCCGCACCGTAGCACTCCTCGAAGCGGTCTATCAATCCGCCCGCGAAGGCAAGCCCTTGAAGTTCAAGTGATCCTGGGTGCGAAGGCATCCTACTCCCTACCAGTTTGTCTTTTTTCTTGAACTATTAATTTTTTAATTGACACTCACTTTCTTTTTCTCCATATTTTATTTGAAAGTATTAAATTCTTAATAGTGAGGGCTATATGGGCAGACGAAGATCCCCTACTCTGACAGATGCCGAACTGAGATTGATGCAGGTGATTTGGGATCGCGGCTCGGCTACAGTGAGCGACGTTGTCAATACACTCGCTGGACGTGAATCTCCGGCGTATAGCACAGTATTGACAATATTGCGCATTCTGGAACAGAAAGGGTATTTGCGGCATGAAAAAGAAGGCAGGGCATTTGTATATTATCCAATCGTGGGGCGAGAGGATGCACAACGAAGCGCCATTCAGTATCTGATGAGTCGTTTTTTCGACAACTCGCCAGAAACTCTGGTACTCAATCTGGTGGAAAATGAAGAACTCGATGCACAGGACCTCGCCCGCATTCACAAAATGATTCAGAAAGCAGAGGAGAATGAAACATGATGGGCGAATGGATTGATACCATTGCCCGACTCAGCGTGTTTTATCTGCTGAATGGGATCTGGATGGGGGTTTTGGCTGCAATGATCGTGGCGGTCCTATCGCATTTGCGCGTGCCTGCGTCTTTGTTGCACCGCCTGTTGTGGGTCGCCGTGATTGGTGTGATGATTATGCCTCTGTTTCTCGTCACACCTGCACCATACGAGGCCGCAGATAAACCGAACGCAACAATTCCCCCAACCAGAGTTCCGGATACCAATCCCGCCAGTGAGACATCACAACCACAAATTGCAACGCCTGTGAAAACCCGGTCAATCCTCAGCACATCTTCCTGGCCAATTGTCGTCTGGATTTTATGGCTGGTCGTCGCCAGTGCAATGCTCGGGCGCATTGCACTGGGATATTGCCAGATGATGCGGTTGAAGCGATCTGGAAAGTGGGCGGGAAAAGATCTTCAGGCCCGGTTTGAGCGGTGCAAACGCAGATGGATTGGCTCAGTAGATGTTGGTTTGCGAATTTCAGATGCTGTTGCCAGCCCCTCAGTGCTGGGTATATTTCGCCAGATCGTACTCATACCGCAACATCTCATACCGCAACTCTCAGCACCTGAACTGGAGCAAATTCTCAAGCATGAAATCGCGCATGTTCAACGCAGAGATGCCCGGGGCATTCTGGTGCAGCGCCTCGTAGAAGTTTTTTTATGGTGCAATCCCGGCATCTGGTGGCTGAGTCGGCAACTGTCACTAACGCGAGAAATGGCCTGCGATGATTACGCCGCGAATCGCGGTCACAATGCACGTGATTATGCGATCTGTCTGACGCGCCTGACAGAAATGATTGGCAGGGTGCGCCCAATAGGATTGGGCATTATAAATCGCCATCCAAATCTGGTAAAGCGCTTTGAATATCTGCTCAATCAGCGCCGGCCATCGCTGTCGCACAGTGCCATCTGGCTCGCGATATTTCTATTTGTCTGTGTCATTGCTGTAAAAATTGGACCCCTCATCGACGTGCCCGGTAGAGCCGAAGCCCATCTGAAAATTTCCCGGTGGAGCAAACCGCTGGCAGATGTGCTTATCGGCAATCCATTGCCCCGGGGCATTGGGCTAACCAGTAAAATTGTGATTGTGGCCGATGGCGCAACCCGAGAAAAATTAAAACCAGTACTGGAAGATTTACTGTTAGACCCGGTATTGACGCCGCAACCCGAGTACGTATTTGATCTCGTATATGTTTCTCCTGAAACGTTTCGGGATTTTCGGGCTTACCGCAATTTGATCCTTGTTTCATCTGCAAGTGGTATTCTGGCGACGGACTTACAGCCACTGTTTACCGGGCGATCCAAAAATGAAACAGTAATTCACCGCGATGTGTGGGCATCTGATCAGATAGTCGTGGTCGTCAAAGCTGCGAATGAGCAAGGCGTGGCTGAGCAAGTCGCGCTCAATGGCGACCGCATCGTATCGGCGATTGATGCCTCTATGTCGAAATGGCTCGAAACCATTCTGTATCACGCGGGAGACAATACCGAGCACTCTGAAGCTCTATCACGGCAATATGGCTGGCGCATGCGGGTGCCGGTGGGCTATGAAGTAATGGATGAGTATGCAAGTGAGAACTTTGTGGCACTGGCACGTCAGGTAGATCGACGACAATTGTGGCTATGGGTATATTGGGAAAATGGAGTACATCCCGATCAATTGACGCCAGATTGGTGTTTGCAAAAGTGGGACGACGTATCGAGCCGTTTTTATGGCGGCGATCAAACATCGTCTGGGGAGGTGAATATCTACCAGACAGAGTTTCTGGGAAAATTGGCCGTCTGCCTGGAAGGACTGTGGGAAAATACACGCGCGTGGCAAGGTGGACCGTTTAAGAGTTATGCACTCTTTGATATCGCTCAGAATCGCTTCTTTTTAATCAACATGGGGATTTATGCACCTAACCGCACAAAGGCGCTTCAGATGCGACAGCTCGACGTACTGGCTCACACCTTTTGCATTGAAGATTTGCGAAAGGAGGGATAGATCAAGTTGGGTTAGATATTTTTTTAAAATGAACTATTAAAATTTTAATACTTAAAAAAGGAGAAAATAATGATACGCAAAAAACATGCAGATGCCGATTTAAAAGCAATTTATCCAAAGGTGATGAGACGTTCTACTTCGTTGACGCTATTTCTGATGGTCGGATTGGCCATATTGTTTCCAGATATGAAGATCGACTCTAAGTCAACCAAAAAAGTTATTGAGATCCTTAAAGTTGAAGATATTCCCGAGACACACCAGAAGAAGCGATTGCCGCCTCTGCCCAGACCCTCCGTACCCATTGCAACAGAAGACGATGACGTACCCGATGATATAACCATTGCCGATACAGAACTGGATTTCGATGCACCTGTCGTCGATATCCCACCGCCGCTACAGAAGGGCGATGTGGAAGTAGAGGAAGAAATTTTGGAATTCTGGATCGTGGAACAGAAACCCGAATTGATCCAGCGCGTGAATCCAGTTTATCCAGAGATGGCCCGCAGAGCGGGATTACAAGGTCAGGTGCTTGTGGCGTTTATTGTTACCAGAGAAGGGCGCGTAGCCGAACCGCAAGTTTTAAAAGGACCCGAGATTTTTCGCGCTGCGGCTCTGGAGGCAGTCAGACAATTTCAGTTCAAGCCAGCTATGCAGAATGACAGAGCTATTGCGGTACGCATGACCATTCCGATCCGTTTCAGCTTGCATTGAATCAGGCCCCTGTGGGAAACGAGTTCTCTTGAAATACGGGCAAATTGGGGATATATTGGGCAGGTCTTCGGTTTGCTGGAGGTCGTTCACTCATGGGGGTTACGCATGCTAAAATACGAAGCACTATTGGAAAATCTGAATGAACAAATAGAAGCCATTTTACCCCGTCAGGTCCTGGATATCCATCGAGAAGATTACGGCGGGTTTGTCAGCGACGGGATTGCCGGTGCGACAAATGTAAGCGCGGTATCCACCCTGGGCTATGCCTATCTTCTGGAAGGCGGTCGGTATTATCAAAGCAAAGAAATTTTGGCACGCATTCTCGCAGGTGCGGCTTTTGCTCGAAAAATTCGCCGGGAGAGTGGGTGTTTTGACCTGATAACAACCAATTTTGATTCATCGCCAGACACGGGATTTCTGGTCGAAGGACTCGCGCCAGTAGTCCGCGCGGCTCGCAAAGCAAAAGATGACGGCGCAAAACAGATAGCCGAAGTACTCGGAGAAATTATTCAAACGGCTGTACCCGGCATGATCGCGGGCGGATTCCACACACCGAATCACCGCTGGGTACTGGTCGCCGCACTTTCCCAGGCACTGGAATTATTCCCCGCCCTGGACGGAATGGACACCATTGAAAGCTACCTCGCCGAAACAATAGACAACAATGCCGATGGCGAATACATCGAGCGCAGCGCAGGTGCGTATAACGCCATCTGCAATCGCGCACTCAGACTGGCTGCCGACGCACTCAATCGCCCCCAACTTCTGGAACCCGTGCGCCGAAACCTGGATTTGTCCTATCACATGTTACATGCAGACGGAACCGTTGTAACGAGTTTTTCCCGCAGACAGGACCACGGCACCCGCGTTGTCCTCGTCGATATGGTCGATAGTTATTACAACATGGCGCGGCGCGAGGAAAATGGATTTTACGCGGCAGTCGCAGACTGGTTATACGCCATATCCCCTAGCGGTTTGCCGTGGGCACTCGAACCGTTTTTAACCCATCCCGAATGGCGAGACGACAACCTCGAGCGCGAACCTTTGCCCGAGTCCTATGCGAAAGTTTACCCCACCGCTCAATTGTGGCGCGTACGACGCGAAAAAACGAGTGCCACAGCAGGTGCAGGTATAACAACGCCATTTGGCGTAAAACACGGAGACGTGGAATTGGCCTCGGTGAACCTGTGCGCGAGCTATTTTGCTATTGCGCAATTTTCAGGTGAGACCTTTGAGGAAGTGGATGGCAAAATCAGGATGACGCACATAAGCCGAAGTACAGATGGCGGCAGACCTGGTTATGACCTGCCATTGGGGCGCGAGGTCGCTTTTGAGGAATTTTACAACTTGCGAAAAGAAAGAGATGTGTACGCCCTGCCATCGCTAACCACAGTATTGGAAATTGAAGAAGTGGATAGTGGATTTGATCTACACATAAAATCAGAGGGCTATGACCGCGTGCCCTTTCAAATCGCGTGCGATTTTGTACCCGGTGGCGAACTGGATTTTGACAGTGGCATCGTGCGCGGCCAGGCAGCAGAAGTCGCATTCCTCAAATCCGGATATGCGACCTACCACATAGGCAACGATGCCATTTCCATCGGACCGGGCGCGTATGCCCATCGCTTCTGGGCGTTGCGGGGCAGCGAGTCCGCCCCCACAGCCTTCCGCGTATTGATGACATTTACGACGCCCGTAGATCACATGCTGGAAATCAGATGCGGAACATGGTCATCCGCAGAAGAGAAACTCGTTTAAGCATTATCTCACTGCGCAATAGCCACCGCGCGTACTTCGCCGAACTCGCGGGCGAGTTTGGTCCAGGAATCGCCATCGTCGCTACTGCTAAAAATTTGTCCGGCAATACTATACGCTATTATCAAATTTGGCACAGCGGGATTGTGAACAATCGCCCAGACCGTACTATTGGTATTGCCATTCAGATCGGCGCGCTCCCACGAATGCCCCAGATCAGAAGTGTAGAACAGCCCCCCCTCATCGCCTGGCGGACCATTTCCCGCGCCGACATACACCCGACCATTTGACATATAGAGCACCCCCCTGCAATAGGGCCAGGGAAACTCTGCCTTCACATTGAGCCGCGTCCAATTCACCATATCGGTTGTGGTGCACACATCATTATTGGTGCCAGCCACAAGTGTTTTTGGACTTCCGGGCACAAGCGCGAGGCCGTGAATATCGAGACTCGAAAGGCCCTCATTGCCAGATGTCCATGTCTCGCCACCATCTCTACTGATCCGCATGCCGTCGATTTCAATACCCGCATAGACAGTCTGATCATCTGTCGGATCTATAATAATAGTCGTGACGCGCGGAATAATCGCACCGCAATCCTCGACGAGCTCTACGGAAAGTTGCTTCCAGGTCTCACCGCCATCGTCCGACCGAAACAGCGCAGAAGGACAGGTACCAGCATAAACCGTGTCTGGATTTTTGGGGTGAATGGCGAGGGACCAGATTTGCATACCGTTCATTGGAGAATCCAATTTTTCCCAGCTATCCCCCCCATTTTGCGAGCGATAAACACCGGTCTCTGTTCCCGCAAACAGAATTGACGCATTGTCTGGATGCACGGCAATAGCGCGAATATCCGACTCCGAGAACATACCGCTGCTCGTGCGCCGCCATGAGTCGCCACCATCTTCGCTTCGCCAAACACCCTGACCAATTGTGCCGACATAAATAGTTGGTGTCATTGTGATTCCTCCTGATAGGATTGGATTAAATACCCGGGCGGTAAAATACAGCAGAAAAAGAAAAACACAAGAAAATGAAAAATGGGTTGTGCAAATACCTGTAAATGTTTAAATTTCGTATTCTAAACTCAGGAAAACTCTCTAAGGAGGTGAATCCCTTGCCCAAATTGGCATCTTCAAAAAAACGCTTGCGACAGGCTGAAAAAGCCAGGCTCCGCAACAGGAGCACGCGCTCGTCTTTGCGTACTTCTCTGAAAAAAATACTGGCGACAAATAGCAAAGAAGAAGCAGAAGCACTGATCAATCGCACCCAGTCCATCATTGATAAAACAGCTCAAAAAGGCGTTATCCACCGCAATGCGGCTGCCCGCTACAAATCGAGAGTACAGCGCCACGTCGCTGCTCTTGAGTCCTGAAATATCTGCAAAAACAAAACACCCCGGCAATCTTCAAAAGATACCGGGGTTTTTTTATTCCAATCATGTGCATCACCCAAATAAAAACGTGCCCAAATAGCGTTCACCGGTATCGCACAATACCGTTGCGACCGTCTGTTGAGGTCTCATCGCTGAAGCGACAACAACGGCTGCATGTGCTGC
>JAPPAB010000073.1 GCA_026705765.1 Gemmatimonadota bacterium | reverse complement strand
TTGCAATACCGGCTGTTCGAAAAGGAAGATATACGCTTTATGCGTTTGCACCTGGCATGATTGGTGAGTTTAGAAAAGACGACGTCACGATCGACGCAACCGGCGAAGTCAAACTCGGCAGTCTGCAGTGGTCACCCCGTTCTTTCGGCAAGTTGCTCTGGCGTGTCGGAAAACCAGACCGAACTGCTGCTGAATTTCGACGCGGAGATGACCATCGTCACTGGGGGCTATGGTTCAATTACCAGAAGGATTTTCCCGAGGACGTCGATTTCGCGATCGGCAAGAGTAAGGAGCGAAGCGATTGGAATTATGCACATATGGCAATTTGGGAAGAGAAAGGTGGATGGCAACCCCGCATACAGCCTGCTGATCGAACTGGAGAGGGCAACTGGCGACTGCCTACCTGGAAGATTCGATTTCAATACGATGATAAGCCAATGTCCGGACGTGCGATCCTCACAATCGCCCTGGCGTCGGTAAATCGCGATGGGGGAATCGCTATCGGCCTCAATGGCAAACCTCTGGATAAAATTACCGATTTGGAGAACGACAGTGCGCTTCCTCGCAGTGGCATCTACGGGCGCTTCAGTGAGCACTTTATCGCGTTTGATGCATCGCTGTTGCGCACAGGGGAGAATGTGTTGACACTCGACCTCCTCCCACTGAAAAAACACCGCGGACAACGACAGAACTATCCTCACTTTGGCGTTATGTACGATTATTTGCAACTGGAAATCGATATCAGTCAGCCACAAGGAGCAGAATCAGTGAAAAATAATTTTACCCCTGAAGCGGTCGTGGCTGGCTTTGACCAACGAGTGGATGCGATGTTTCGCGCTGAATCCGGCAAGCCGTTGGTGCGGGCAAAGAAACAGAAGCCACTCGATCCAGGGCGAGGAAATTATGTGCGGGCCTATTCCTATTCCATGGTGGGGTTTGCCGCACGTTGCCTCTACCTGAACGAGATGCTGGAAGAAGCCAATGCCGCACTTGCCGAAAATGCCCAGCATTATCTCGATAACCCTCTGGACATCAATGACCGTGACAGTTTTCACTGGCATGCGGAGATCGTCATGCGGCTGATTGAGATGTACGGCACCAACGGTAGTAATCGCATCACCAAAAAGACCGAAGCCCTCGCTCTCAAGCCAATTTGGGAATACGTCAGGAGGGTTTCCAGGCTTGATAAGGCGGAATACGAGAAATCTAAGACCTGGCACATCTACCTGTCAGAGAATCATCATGCCATGAGTTTTACGGTCTGCTGGCAGTTTGCCAAGATCGCGAAGGATCGGCCCGAATACAAGGGCCTCAAGTATGATGACGGCGCTACAGCGGCGGAACACTATCGGGCCTGGAATGCGTATTTTGTGGTTTACTCCCGTGAACGTGCGCGCAAAAGCCTGTGCATCGAAATGATGTGCGACGACTATAACAGCACACTGATCAAAGGATTTTACAATTTCTACGACTTTGGTGACCCGCAGGTGAGACGGTCAGCCGGGCTGTTGCTCGATCTTTATTTTGCCTATTGGGCGCAGGAACAGATTGACGGCGTTCAAGGTGGTGGGCGGTCGCGCATCTATTTCTGGAAAGGGCTTAAGCAAAACCGGGAGCATGGCAATGCGCCGCTGGCCTGGTTCTACTTTGGCATCGGCAAGCAACCTGCTGTTTATGGTCATGACGTAAACGCGGCTCTCAGCGACTACCGTCCACCAGCCGTGGTGGCCGATATCGCAATCGACGTGGCAGGACGAGGACGCTACGAGGTGCGGCAACGTCCCCAGGGTCTGGGAAAAACGGGGCGCCCTTTGAAAATTGCTGCTACAAAAGTGCCGACCAGGATGCGAACTGATGGGGGTGGTATTCTGCGCTACAGCTACTGCGATCCCGCCTTTATTATGGGAACGCCAATGACGGAAGCGAGGCCCCTGGAGGATTGGGCTGCGATCAGTGCGCAAAACCGCTGGCAGGGCGTGATCTTTGCCGGCGAACACGATGCGCGTATTGTTCCCATCGTTCGTCCCAAAGACAACCGGGTGGCCATGAACGCACAGTGGTCCGTGCAGAGCAAGGGAAGCTTGATTACCCAGAAGCTCAAGCACCATAAGGACGGTGCCGAGATGATCATCTGGATGTCGAAGAGCGGGTTGAGCACGCCAGTGGAAGAGGATGGTGTGGTCTATGTGGAGGCCAAAGGTGCTTATGCGGCGATCCGCGTGGCCACAGGCGGTTTCAAGTGGATGGATGGCGAGTTTGAAACGGATCGCTTTGTCCCCGAAAACGCGACCATGATCCCCAATGATGAATACGCACCTGTGATCCTCGAAGTCATGGCCAAGAGCGATGTCACGAGTTTCGACGCTTTCAAAAAAAAGGTGAAGGTCTGTGAAGTTCATATGGATGGGACAGTGCTGCGCTACAAAACCATCTATGGCGATCAGTTGACCTTTGATACCAGCACCAAAGCGATACCCTCAATCAATGGCCAGCCGATCAACTACGCTCCAAAGAAAGTCTTTGAAAGCCCCTTTCTCAATGCTGAGTGGAACAGCGGAGTTGTCACCATCAGCAAGGGGACGCGAAAGAAGGTCCTGGATTTTACAAAACAGGCAGAAGACAACCCCGATCGGTTCCTTTACACCAGGCAGGGTAGTGATCCTTCCTGGTCGTCCATTCTCGAAGAGAAACAGATTCCGATCGGTACGAACTCATATGCGGGAATAACAGGTTCAATAATTGACGTCAATAACGAGGTGGTAGAAAAGGGACCTCAGGCCTTTCGCCCCATAGAAAGTGAAATCAATATTCACACACCGGGCAACAGTTTGATTCCTCGACGCGATTTTCACAAATGGTCGAGATGGTATCAGGAGGACGGAAACACACAGGTGTTTCGCCTCTTTGATGGAGAGCACAATGTGCGCAATGCACGTGCTAATGCGGCTCGGATCGAGGCGTTTAGCCAAAAGAAGTGGAACCGCGGTACCTGGCATGAATGGATTGGCACCTACACGATTGTGAAAGCGCAGGGGTGCGCCATCTTTCAGGTGAAAAACAATGGCGAAGACTGGTCCATACAGTTGGTTATGACCGCTGATGGTGACGTCGTATTCCAGCCACGCAGAGCGACCCCTGAGACAGTATTAAAGAATATGGAAAGGAAGTCTTTTGATGTCCGCATTCGCGACAACGGCCATACATCTGAATGCTACATCAATGGAGAATTTGTAGGACGCCACAACTGGGAAAGACCCAGTGGTCGCAGTACCTTTCGATGGGGAATGTACGTGGGAGGCAAAAAGCTTTCCAAAGATGCCTTATTGTTTGTAACAGGCGCTACAGTAGATCCTGAAAAGAACGCCCCAGAAAAGTAATCAACTTAAAACAGGAGTATTCACATGTATCCGGACAAAGAAGCTAATCTGCTCAAGGCGTTTTCACCTGCTGAACCGATATTTACAGTAGATCCCGATTACATCAAGCGGGCGCGCTCGTTGAGCAAACAAGAAGATAACCCGTGTGGGCAAGCCCTTAAAGCCTTGCTTGTGAAAGCGGATGCCGCTTTGAAGCAGGAACCGCTGACCATTGTGAACAAACCGATCTTGCCTGCCAGTGGTGACAAACACGATTACATGAGTGTTGGACCTTACTGGTGGGCAGACCCCGATAAGCCTGACGGTTTGCCTTATATCCGACGAGATGGCGAGGTCAATCCCGAGGTCGAAAAAACGGACCGCCCTTTGTTGGCAAAATTCATTTCAACGGTAAAAACGCTGGGGTTTGCGTATGGTTTTACACATCGAGAAGACTACGCGGCGCATGCTGCATTGTTGTTGCGAACATGGTTTATGAATCCCGAAACCAGGATGAACCCAAACCTGTTGTTTGGACAGGCCATACCCGGGATATGCGAAGGGCGAGGTATCGGGCTTATTGAAACGGCTGCATTTGCACGCGAGATGCTCCCTGCGGTCAGTTTTTTGCGCGACTCCAGGAACTGGTCCCAAAAAGATATGGAAAATTTGCAGGCCTGGTTTCATGCCTTTCTCGAATGGATGTTGAAGCATCCCTATGGGGTTGACGAAGCGCGTCACGGCAATAACCATTCGAGTTCTTATGATGTTCAGGTTGTGACATTCGCGCTTTTTGTGGGGCAATCAGATCTTGCGCGAATGATATTAAAAGGGGTGGGAGAAAGAAGGATTGCCGATCAGATTGAGCCAGATGGTCAACAGCCTCTGGAACTCGCACGCACAAAATCACTTGGATACGCGAGTATGAATTTGGAGCTTCTTTTAGAACTCGCTGAAATTGGCCGACAGTGGGGTATCGATCTCGCCAATTTTGAATCTGCCGATGGGCGATCCATGCGACGCGCCTTTGACTGGCTTTATCCCTACTGGATGGGCGATCTCGAGTGGACGCTTCCACAGATTCAACCCTTTTCTGGGGAGCCCGCATTTAGATGTATGAGGCTCGCCGCTTACCTTTATTTAAATATGGATTTTGAGCCTGTGAAAGCCGAATTGGCAGGCATGAATCAGAAGGATAAAGCGCAACAATTCTACAATCTTGTGGTGCCGCCATTTGAAGGAAGCGGTTTACACGCGCTCAGAATTTCCGAAGACGTCGTCATCCGTGATCCCCAAGTATTGGTCGATCCAGAATTAGCGAACGGAGACCCCGCCCTCCTGCCCGATCCAGAATTTGTGAACGGAGACCCAACCCTCAGTGAAGCCGAAGTCGCGTTTTTCAAAGAGAATGGTTTTATTGTGAAACGCGGGTTTCTGCAAGAGAAGGAGACGTTTGACCGGATCGTGGATTATGTGTGGGAAAATGTGCCGCGTGAGATTGTCAAACGCGACGATGTGCAAACGTGGTTCGATGCGCCACACGGGCAGTGGACAGAGGCGGATGCCGAACAGGCAGGGCAATTTACGCGCGGCACATGGAAAATGCGCTCGCGTAAAATTGGTACAGAGCCTTTTTTTGTCGATAAGATCGCCAACCACCCACGTATGCGGCAGCTGGTTTCATTGTTTATCGGCGAGCCGGTTAAACGTTCAAACCGGGTGCGAGGGGTCTATTGTATATTTCCAAAACCACCAAATTCAGAAAGTCGTTTGGCCCCCCATGGAGACCATACAGCTGCTCAATTGTCTGCAATGGTTTTTGTAGATACGGTGCCTCCGCACTCTGGTGGCTTCACAATCTGGCCGGGGTCACATTACATGAGTCACCTGTATCACACTACTGTTTACGGTCCCCTTGACCCCGACCTCGCAGAGCCATATAGCAAAGCCCGTGACAATGTGCTGAGAGAGATCGCGCCAGTGGAGTTTTCCGGCAAAGCAGGGGACGTTGTTTTCTGGCATCCTCGCCTTATTCACGGGGGAGGTGTCAATCGCTCTGCTGACCGCGATCGACCTGTCGTGCGTCTCGTTGTTCCTTGTGAGTATCAACGAGATGGTATGACGCCATATTTTAACCTGTCGCATGGACCAGCACCAAACCGTCAGTGGTGGGTCGATACCCGAAACTTTCGAGAGGATGTGCCAGCGACCGTTGACAACATGTGGGACGGATGGGCATTTGATACCGGTACAAAGGACGCCAGGGACTGCTCAGCGTGAGCGCAAATGAGAGACCTTCTTGTGGCTCCATTGGAGTGGAGTAATAATATGCCCGAAGCAGATGCTAAAAATAGTTGGTTTCGATCACTTCTGGAATTTGGTGATTTACCCATCGACAAGCGTATCACCGAATTGATGGCAGAAGAATTGGAAACGCGCCCCCAACGCATTCAACAAGCCTTTCAAGCAGGCGCAAAATCAGATTTTTCGGGCAAAGACCGTCAGATGTTTGATCAAATGTGGCTCAACCAAAATCTAAACGAAGTCAACAAAGAATTGACAATAGATTTTCAAACCGAACTGGCAAATCTCGCAGAATGTGAGGAGAAAGGCATACAGCCCGGGCAGAGTCTCTACAGCCTGTGGCGCAATCCAAGGCTGATTACATTCTACAATTGGTTTGGGTCTAAAAGTACACAGATGCCAAATCGACTCACGCCTGAAACAGAGCGAACTTTGCTGGCTTTACTATGGGCGCGAACCAGGTACAAAAATGATATTTCTGTCGCAAAAAAGAGCACCTGGTGGATCGCGGGTAGTGAGAATCACGACCTGAATACAAAAGCCTGTAATCTTTTAAGTGCGCGTATTTTTGCCAATGAACCCGAGTATGTTGACCGCATTTATCCCGACCTCGGTTATGGAGATGGCATCGGATACGGCGAGTCGGGCTATTGTGGGCATGGCAGCAATGATCGACACGGTGGTGGGCGCGCAAATTGGGCGGACGGAAAATCTTATAACGCAGCCGATCATTACGATGCCTGGTTGCCCTATCTCAATGACTATTTCACTGAGCGTGCAAAGCGGGGATTCTTTCTTGAAAATGGTTCGCCTACCTATATGAAGTACACCATCAGTTATATTCTTATGCTCTACAATTTCTGTGGTGATGAGGGGCTAAAAAAGAAAATTGGCATGTTTTTAGATCTGATGTGGTCCGATTGGGCACAGCTACAAATTGCAGGTTTACGAGGTGGTCCCAAAACGCGCCACCACAAGACTGCTGGTGGATACGATTCTATGTCGGATCTTGCCATTTTCTATCTGGGTGGTGAGGGCAAAACCTCGTTCAACTATCCGCAACAACTCTTAAGCGACTATGCCTGGCCAAGAATCGTATGGGAATTAGCTCTGGATCGAAAAGGGCTCGGGTCATTTGCATATCTCTCTCGGGGCATTGGAGAAGAAGAACCTACCAGCCCTCGTCCATTGGGCACGGAGCGCACCGTGATGGGAGATACGCCATCGCGGTTTGTCAAATACACATGGGTAACGCCAGATTATGTGCTGGGTACTCAGATGGATCACCCTTATGCGCTTTACAACCACCTATCAACCGCCGGGCGCTGGCAAGGTCTGGTGACCAAAGATCCCAACACCCGTCTGGCAACCATTGCACTGGATACGCCAGAAGGAGAACGCGAAGATGAAAATATCTACGATATGGAATTGGTGTATCACAGCGTCCAGCATAAGCAAGTGCTGATCACCCAACAAAGAAGACGTTGGGCACAATCCAATCCAGACTGGTATCCAGCCAATGACAATCGGTATGATCGGGAATTCGGGTTATTCTTAGGCAGCGGATGGGATCGTATTGATGAAACAGATGGATGGATATTTGCAGAGAAGAGAAATGTCTATGTGGCAATACGGGTTATTCTTTTGGAAGCAGAGGCCGATGCCAAAGCCTGGGCAAAAGGGACCGATAGATACCGGGGCAACGTGGTTCTTAGAAACGACAGCTATAGATTCAATAACGAGCAGACGATTGTGCAACTGACCAACAGATACAGTCCCGTTCTGATAGAAGCAGGTCGCAAGGCAGATCACCCAATATTGGAAAGTTTTAAGCGTATGATTTTGCAGGGCGAACTCACACTCTATAGAACCGTGGTAACAAGAGAAACAGGCATTGTTGTCGTTTACAAGAGTGCCGCGCCTGAAATGGCAGAAATGGTATTTAATGCGGCCAATACAAGCGATGTGCCTACAGTTGGTGGAAAGTATGTCGATTATGAGCACCCAAAAGTTTTCGACAGCCCTTATATCCAATCCAATTATGATAGCGGCCAGATTGAAATTTGCAAAGGCGATTACAAACTCAACCTCGACTTTAACAACAATTCAAGGGACGAATACTAACACCCTTCATCCTCGAAGTCAGGAGCAAAATATCATGCACCGCAATGCTTTCAAGATGCAGCTAAAGCCCGGTTACGAGGCCGAGTACAAAAAGCGCCACGACGAAATTTGGCCCGAACTGGCTGAAGAATTGGGCAAAGCTGGCGTCTCGGACTATTCAATTTTTCTCGATGAGGAGACGCTGACACTCTTTGCGGTGCAAAAGCTGGCCGACGACAATACTGCAGATGAGTTGCCGGAGACCGCAATCGTCAAGAAGTGGTGGGCCTACATGGCCGATATCATGGACACCAATCCCGACAACTCGCCAGTCTGCATACCACTGCGCGAGGTATTTCATCAAGATTGAAGAATCTTCACCATGCGAACTTATTTTACCGATTGTATTTGGAGGTCAGGCTGTGGATACTGAGAAACAAACGGATTTTTCTGTTGTTCCCTTTGGAAGTGGGGGACAATTAAAAATGATCTATGACAGAAGGCAGCGCCCTCAAGCCATCTATATCAACAATCAAGTATATATCGTTTATAATGGCGGGGCACCAATGGATGCTGAGACCAGGGAAAAGACATATCCTTTTGTTATCTCTTTTAACCCCGAGACAAAGTCCTTTTCTTCTCCCCTACAGCTGGGGACCAAAGGCTCAAACGACCAGCATTATTGCCCCATAATCTGGGCTGATAATGATGACCTTTTACATATTTTGTCGGGTTGTCACAGAACGCCAGGAACACATTTAATATCCAAAAAGGTAGCGGATATTGGAAGCAGTGTAGAAGACTGGTCTCCAGCCCCTGAAATAAGAAACTCGCTTTCTTACCCTACGGTTTATCACATATACAATAATAGACAAGTGGTTTATTTCCGAACAGGAGAGCACAGAAGTTCGTGGTCATATTTAATTTCAGACAATGAAGGTAAAACCTGGTCAGGGCCTGAAAATGATGTCACAGATTTAAACATGGGGGAAGAAACGGCAACAGTAGATGATCCGATGGACTTGAATGAGTGGTCTTCTTATCACACTTGCTTTCCGAGTAAAGATGGAAAGTTTTTGCACGCCGTATTTTGTTCTTATGATGACAATAAGAAGGATATCCCAGAAAAGTTTTACAATCCTCGTTATGGAACCAAAAAGAATCTCGGGCTCAAATACAACCTCTATTATGTAAAAATCAACCTTCAAACGCATGAGGTCGCGAATTTTGATGGCGAGACGGTCAGAACGCCCATTGATATTGGCACTGCAAATGACAAATGCAAAATTTGGGATACCGATTGGCGAGGCGCAGGCGTTCCACCTGATATAGTCATAGATGAAAATGACAATCCGGCCTTTTTGCATGTGCTATCAGAAGACGTGCCCGACAGATGCAATTACTATTATGTGAGGTATATCAATCATAAATGGATACAGACGGTTATCACCCCTGCCACTGATGATTGGAACAGTTGCTATCTCAGACTGGATGAAAGTGGCACGCTGCATGCTTATCTGATAGTAGGTGACCACAAATTTATAAAAGGAAAACGTGGCAACATGGACTCCAGAGGTGGAGGAGATATTGAAGAGTGGATCTCCACAGATAGTGGATTCACCTGGCAAAGAGTGAGAGATTTGACGCCACGTGCCCCGGAGTATGCCGGTTGGAAATTTAACAATATTCAACCGGTTAAAGATCCAGAAGGAAATGTAAGAGATGGCCTGCTCCTCTTTTACGGATGGAAAGACAGTGAACTGTGTAAAGCGAAAGGATTTCTGATTATAGATCAGAAATGGTGAGGGGTTACAACGCGATTGACAGTTCGCATTTTTATCGTCTGGTGCGTACTGATATCCAATCATCACAAAATCTTTTTTGGGAGAACCAGATATATGACCAAACAAGACAGACCCAATTTCCTGTGGATCAGTAACCACGACTCCAGTGCCTGGAACTATGGTTGCTACGGAGATCAATACGCACATACCCCAAATATTGACCGCCTATCCGCAGAAGGTGTGCGCTACACCAACGCGTTCACCGCTGGCCCAATCTGCTCACCGTCGCGCACCGGCATCTATACCGGCATGCATCCGACGACACTGGGCACGCATCACCACCGCAGCGCGGTCATCCGCCCCGCAGGAGTTGAGTTGTTAAACACAATGCTGACGAGCGCCGGTTACGCCTGCACGCAGCCGGACAATGACATCAACCTATACGTCTCCAAAGAGGAGCGTGAACAGTATTACAACGCTGAAGATTTTTGGGAGAATCGCCCTGAAGACAAGCCGTTCTTCATGTATTACAGACTGGGCAGTTCCCACGCCAGTGTATTCAAACTGACGCCCGAGGATGCGCGGAAAGCGCGTTCCTCGCTCTTGAGCGACGACGAATTGCACGACCCGAATGATGTGCCGGTTCCGAGCTTTGTTCCCGACACCCCCCTGTTCAGGGAACGGATGGCGCTCTTCTACGACGCCCTTACCAACGTCGATAAACAGGTCGGAGAGATCCTCGACGAGCTTGAAGCGCAGGGGCACAGTGAAGACACTATTGTGGTCTATTGGGGAGACCATGGCACGGGTTATCCCCGGGGGAAAATCCACGCCTACGACGACGGACTGAATATCCCGCTGATCATGCGATTCCCGGAGAAGTACCGGCACCTGGCTCCGGCAGAACCCGGCGCCGCGGTTGATGAACCCGTCTTGCACATGGACCTGTGTGCGACGACCCTGCAACTGGCAGGCATTCCGCTCGCCGAACACATCCAGAGCCGAAACATGTGCGGCCCCAACAGAAATGAACCGAGAGATTTCGTCTGCAGTGCCAGGGATCGGCTGGACAACAACCCGGAAGTAATCCGTACAATCCGCACCCAAAAATACCGTTACTTTCGCAACTTCCTCCCCCACCAGCCATACGCTTCGTTCTATCCAGACGGCGGGTTCTTCGCAAAGGTCCCGGAGGAGGGAACGCCGGAACGCGCCTTCTGGGAGACCTCTTGCCTACCGGGCAAACAGAAGGTCCACGACCCCGACGGCGTATTTCTGATGCTCGGTCCACCGGTCATGATCAAACAGGACGGGTTGCCTGAGCATTACCAGCAGTTTCAGATCTGGCAGGATCACAAACCCGCCGAAGAATTGTATGACATCGAGAACGATCCCGAAGAGATAAATAACCTCGCAGATGACCCCGCTTACAGCAATGTGAAGGATGAGTTGCGACAGAAGCTGTTCGACTGGATGATCGAGACCCGCGATCTGGGGTTGATTGATGAACCGGAAATTGCCGCGCGAGCTGAGCAGTACAATGGTGTAAGTCATGCAGTCGGGGCGCACTGTGATAATTACGAGCGGATCCTGGAAACAGCGGATCTGGCGCGCCTGGGTGACGAAGCAAAGGAAGAACTCACAAAACGACTTGGCGACCCCGACAGCGCCGTGCGTTTCTGGGCTGTTACCGGCCTTTGCTCACTCGGTGTGGAACGCGCGGTGATCGAGCACCTATCCCCCCTACTGGACGACCCCTCAATCAGCGTCAGCCTGGCCGCTGGGGACTATCTGGTGCGGGCAGGCGAAGGCGTCCTGGCCCTACCCGCTTTTGAGCGCGCGCTATCGAGCGATATCCTCTGGGCGCGGCTACGGGCAGGCGCCTATCTGTCATACCGCAGCCGCGAAGAACTGCAGCCCATGAAGCCGCTCATTCCCGCTCTGGAGCAAGCCATAAACAAACAGGAGATGTTCGGACCGGAACACAACGCGCAGCTCGAAAGGAACAATTATAGGAGTGGACTCGCTGGGCAGCGGGATGGCATCGTCAGGGTGTGGGTATTGGAGCGGGTGATGAAGAGAATCGAACTGTCCGCTAACTTTTAAAAATTGTTGAATGGAGAATTGATGCCCCCCAACATACTCTTTGCCTTTGCGGACGACTGGGGACGCTATGCCAGCGCATACCGTCCCGTCGAGGGCGAAAACGCGATTAACGCACTCCTCGACACCCCAAACTTCGACCGGATTGCCGAGGAAGGTGTGCTCTTCCGAAACGCCTTTGTTCCGGCGCCCAGTTGCACGCCCTGCCGGAGTTCCATCCTCTCGGGACAGTACTTCTGGCAGACGGGCCTCGGCGCCATCCTGCAGGGCGCTGTGTGGGACGAGACCATTCCGACCTATCCCCTCATTCTCGAGGAAAATGGCTACCACATCGGGTACACGTACAAAGTCTGGTCTCCTGGAAGGACCATGAACGCCCCCTACGGCGCAGAGCGCACGCGGTACGAGCCGGCTGGCAGGCTATACAACCGCTTCTCCCACGTCGCGACCGAACGGGCGTCTGAACTCGGGATCGACGGGTCCAAAAAGATGCTCCTCGAAGAGACGCGGCAGAACTTCGACGCCTTCCTGGAGGCGAGGCCAGCGGAAAAGCCCTTCTGCTACTGGTGGGGTCCAACCAACACCCACCGAACCTGGGAGCGCGGATCCGGCAAGGCGCTATGGGGGCTGGAACCCGACGACCTGAAAGGTCGCCTTCCGGCCTTCCTCCCCGATGTCCACGACATCCGTGAAGACGTGAACGACTACCTGGGTGAGTGTCTGGCGGTAGATGCTGGTCTGGGCGTCCTGATCGAACGCCTCGAGGCCATCGGCGAACTGGACAATACACTCATCGTCGTCAGCGGCGACCACGGCATTCCGGGCTTCCCGCGCGCCAAGTGCAACCTTTACAACATCGGCTGCGAGGTAGCGCTGGCCGCCCGATGGCCAGAACGCATCCCTTCTGCCCGAGTCGTCGATGACTTCGTCAACCTGATGGATCTGGCACCCACTTTCCTCGACGCCGCGGGCGTTGACATCCCAGACAGCATGACGGCTCGCAGCCTTCTACCTGTGCTCGAAAGCAACAGGAGTGGACAGGTAGAAGCAGAGCGCACGGCCGTCGTGACGGGTCGGGAGCGCCACAATGTCATGGCGAGAGATGGCATGCCCTATCCGATGCGTGCGATCCGCACCCGGGACTTTCTCTACATCCACAACTTTGAGCCCGACCGTTGGCCTGTGGGGGATCCCCGAGGGCTCGACGACCCCAATGCGGAGGCGCCGTCCTGGGACAGTCTCCTGGCCAGCTCGCGCCCGGCGTATTCCGACATGGATGGGGGTCCAACCAAGGCCTGGATGATTCACCACCGCGCCGACAAAGATGTACAGCCCCTCTTTGAGATCGGCTTCGGTAAACGTCCTCGAGAGGAACTCTACGACCTTCGGGTCGATCTCCACTACATGAACAATGTCGCCACGAACCCGGACTACGAGCAGATCCGCAAAGACCTGGCGAACGAACTCATGGGCATCCTGTGGGAGAACGACGATCCCCGCCTGGTGGAGTCTCCATGTCGCTTCGAGCAGGCCCCCTACGCGGGTCCGCTGGAGGGCGACGAACGCCAGGAGGAAATCGAGCGGCTAACAAACCTGGGCTTGTCGGCACTCATCCCGAATGTTACGGGAGAATGACCACCGCGCCAAAACGAAAGGAGAGCAAACAATGGCTCAGATGACAGAATCGTCAATTGATCTGGACTGGCATGCGCTTTCAGAACAAGAAATCAGGCAATTTGATGAGCAAGGCTATCTCATCGTGCGCGACGTGCTCAATCAGGACATGATTGACCGGGTCGTCGAGGCTGCTGATCGGTTGATTGCGAGTGACGACCAACACATGCGCACGGGACGACTGGGCTTTAAGAATTGTATTGTGAAAGATGATGCTTTTATTCCACTGCTAACCCACGCCAAATCGCTGTCGGTTGCGGTACAGCTTTTGGGTGCACACATCCAACTGATGGTATCACAACTTGCTTATAGAGGCTCTTCCGATCCCTCGAAGAAAGTTCGGCGGGTCGGATGGCATCGCGATTATGGTGCAGCGACAAAAGTATTGGGAAATCATGTGCCCCGTGTTTTGTTAAAGTGCGCGTTTTATCTCAATGATCTGACCGAACCAAACTCGGGTGTGACGCTGGTTGCGCCTGGCTCCAATCGCCATAGCAACCCCATTGAAGTCCCTGAAGGAGAGCCTGGACCAAAAGGTTATGTTGAAGCTTCTTTAAAGGCGGGTGATTGTCTATTCTTTGAAAATCGAACCGGTCATGCGGCAGGGATAAACACATCGGGTAACATACGAAAGGCGATCATGATTGGTTATGGCTATCGTTGGGTTATGCCGCTGGACTATCGAAGCCAGGAGCCTGCCTTTATGGATAAACTGGATGAATTGGGTCGGTATTTGGCAGGTGAAAGATATCCCAAGATAGAGGGTTACAAAGCTGGTGGTGGAGATAGCCCGCTTACGCCGTGGTGTGAAGCGAACGGTGCGCCAGAGATCAGACCTGTTGTTTAAGAAGGAATCAAATCTTTTTGATATTTCTGTGATTCGTTGACGCGCTTATGCTGATGGGCTATATTCATTTGTATTGGTGAAGTTATTCCTTTGAGGTTTGTCCTATGAAACGTGTTCTGACAATTTCAAAATTTGATCCCAATGAAAAAGCCTGCGACCATACCCGACATCTTACAGGGGACGAACGCGTTTCGCTCCTTGAGGATTTACGCCAGGAGATGTGTAAGGTAACCCACCGTGAATATCCACAACGACTTCGAAGAGTTCTTACAATTGTTAAACGCGGAGACAGTTGAATTTGTGATTGTCGGTGGATATGCTGTTGCATTCCATGGCTATGCCCGAGCAACCGATGATCTGGATCTCTTTTTTCGAAATACCCGAGAAAATATCGATCATATTCGCCATGCGCTTGACCAATTCGGTTTGGCTACAACTGAAGCGCAAGCTACAGAGTTTGCCGATTCTGGCAACATTGTTAGAATGGGGATTGCGCCTGTAAGAATCGAAATGATGAACAGCATCAGTGGCCTTACGTTTGAAGAGGTCTGGCAGAATCGCATCTCTGGAATTTATGGAGAAACGCCCGTTTTCTACATCTCTCTGTCAGATCTTATCAAAAACAAACGCGTCTCCGCTCGCCCCAAAGATCTTGCCGATGTGGATGAGTTAGGAGGAAATAGAGACTTGTCGTAGAGTTGATGGCATTATTTAATTTAACCATACAGCAAAAGAGGCTATCCAAAGCAGATAGCCTCTTTTTTGTGTAACGCCGAATTTAAACCGCACGCAACCATTTTGAATCCCTGCTCCTGACGTTCCTTCGCGTTTTCATTGATTATCAATAGTTGATTAATTATCATGGATTCGGGCAGTTAATTTTCATGTGATTGTGATCTGATTGCTTTGTGATTGGATGTTGCTGAAATACGAGGAAGCTGAAAGGAATGATCCAGTATTAGCGTGAAGTAATCTGAGGAGGTTTTTGTGGCCAACAAAGAAAAGCCGAATATTGTATTCATTTTGACCGATCAGTGGCGCGCACAGGCGACGGGGTATGCGGGAGATCCAAATGTTAAGACACCCAATCTCGATGCCCTGGCTCAAAAGAGTGTTCGGTTGGATACGACTGTGTCAACGTGCCCGGTTTGTTGTCCGGCTCGTGCCTGTCTTTTGACCGGGCAATATCCACTGACGCATGGGATCTTTTTAAACCAGATTCGGCTTGAGCCCAATACGACCACATTCGCTGAGGTTCTAAAGTCACACGGTTATGACACCGCATACATTGGCAAGTGGCATTTGGACGGGGATACCCACGAGCAGAATTTCATCCCACCTGAGCGACGGTTGGGCTTTGACTTTTGGCGCGCGCACGAGTGCTCTCACAATTATTACGATTCGCCCTATTATGATGACTCGGGCATTATGAAAAAGTGGGAAGGATACGATGCGTTTGCACAGACCGATTGTACGATTGAATATCTGGAAGGCAGAGAGGAGAAGGAAGATCCATTTTTCCTTTTTGTATCCTACGGCCCGCCTCATAACCCTTTCCACAAAGTGCCGGAAGAATACAGAGCGCTTTACAATGAAGACGAGATCATCTTGCGAGACAATGTGCCTGCTGAGTGTGAGGCGACTGCCCGGAATGATATGTGGGGTTATTATGCGCACATTACAGCACTTGATCACTGCGTGGGCCGTGTTGAAGAAGCGCTTGAACGCCTCGGGATGACAGAGGATACGATTCTTGTGTTTACCTCTGACCACGGTGAAATGAATGGGTCACAAGGTCACAATCGGAAAATACGGCCCTGGGATGAATCTATTCTTGTGCCCTTTCTGTTGCGTTTCCCAGATGGTACGAGTCGTCAAATCGACACCCCTTTTGGCATACCAGATATGATGCCGACGTTGTTGGATCTGGTGGGCGCGCCTGTACCGGAAGGCGTCGAAGGGGTGAGTTTTTCCAAACACATTCTTGGCGAAGCCGATGCGCCTTTGGAGGCTTCACTCTTTGGATGCTACGTTCCGTTTGCCAATTATTCTTATGAACATGGTGGCAGGGAATATCGGGGCGTTCGCACGAGCCGTTATACTTATGTGCGTGACCTGGAGGGGCCCTGGTTGCTGTATGACAATGAGGCAGATCCTTATCAGTTGGAGAACCTTTGTGGTCGGCCTGAGGTAGAATCTGTTCAAACGCATCTGGAAGGTTTGCTTTCAGATCTGTTGAAGGAACAGAACGACGCGTTTGAGAACGGGCATGAATTGTTGGATCGATGGGGATATGAAATGGTAAATCCCCACGCATTCCGCAGAAAACGAGTGTAAACGAAAATTAAAAAGTACTGTGAGCGAAAACGGATTGCAGCTTCTTTGGTTTAACAAGTAGGGAATACCGCGAACGACAAATTTGAGGAATAGATATGAATCAACCGAATATTCTTTTTGTGTTCACAGATCAGCAACGCACAGATACCATGTCGTGTTACGGCAATGATTGGATTCAATCACCGCATTTGAATGCGCTTTCGGAGCGGTCTTTTGTTTTTGAGAATGCGTATGTTGGTCAGGCTGTGTGTACGCCATCGCGGGGTACGCTGATGTCTGGGTTGTACCCTCATTCGCACGGATGTGTGGCGAATGGGATTCATCTACGGGAAGATACAAAGTCGATTGCGGAAATGATGCCAGATACATATCGCAAGGCATATATGGGCAAATGGCATTTGGGCAACGATACCGTTCGCCAACATGGATTTGATGAGTGGATCAGTATTCAGGATAATTTGCGGCATTTGAATACGATTCAAGATGCGCCGATGAGTTCCCACTATGAGTGGTTGGTGGCGCAGGGCGTTGAACCACCCTCGCATTTGGCACCGGACTTGAAACAATTTTCTGCAGGAGATCGCGCACGTTTGCCAGCGGAACAACAGGTCGGGGCGTTTGTCGCGCAGGAAGCGGATCGGTTTATTCGAGAAAATGTCGATCAGCCCTGGTTGCTGGTGTGCAGTACGTTTGAACCGCACCCTCCATATACAGGGCCGTATGACGGTTTGTATGATCCTGAGGAATTGCCGGTTGGCCCGACGTTTTTGAAACAGCCTGAAGGGCATTCGCGATTTAATCGGGTGCGGGCAGAGCATTATGCAACGAAGAAGGAGGCTGGTGAAGATTTAAGTACGGAATTGGGATGGCGGAAAGTGAGATCGCAATACTTCGGAAATATGAAGATTGTGGATGATGCTGTGGGGCGGATCATTCAGGCATTGGAAGAGACGGGACAACTGGAGAATACGATTATTGCTTACACGAGTGATCATGGAGAAATGGTGGGCGATCATGCGATGATGGAAAAGCGGACTTTTTACGAAGAGTCTGCGCGAGTGCCGTTTTTGCTCAGTGTGCCGTGGTTGAATAAGGAACAGAAACGAATCGATGGTGTGTTTGGGCATGCGGATTTGGTGCCGACACTTTTGGATCTGGCGGGCGTTGAAGTTTCAGATCAGTGTGAAGGGGAGAGTTTGGCTGGTGCACTCACCGGTGAGCGCGATTTGAAGGATCACGTTGCATTTATGGAGTGGAATGGGATTGGCGATCGCAATTTAGGGAATCCAAGCATTAACTTGATGGCGACATTGCCCTGGCGATCTGTGGTGACGGGTGATCGCTGGAAGTTGAATTTGTGTGCTGGTGATCAGTGTGAGTTGTTCGACCTTAATACAGATCCTTATGAAGAAAACAATCTGTTTGATGTTCCTGAACATCGCGATCGCATTCGCGATATGGCGGCGAAGATTCGATTGTGGCAACATGAAACAGGAGATACTGTGCCTTTGCCGAGTGTTTAGAATCCCCTCTGTGTTTTTATCAATACTGATTGCCAATTAGCTTTTGGAGTTACCCTGCTTCGCGGGGCAACTCCAAAGAATTGCACTCTTTTAGGGGCACTAAATAAAATGATAGATACGATTCGAAGAGAAGTGATCGTTTCGATTTGTAAGCAGGTATTTGGTACAAATCATAGAGTAAGTTCAATATCTAAAATTACCCCTACTTCTGAACAGGGAATACCCAGAATAGATGGTTGTACCCAACATATTTGCTACCATGTATGTTGCCATAATTCAACTAAGAGCTATGTGTTTCGCTTCTTCCGGGATCTTCCAAATAGAGAGGACCGCTATATCCATGAAGAAGATATTTATAGGCTTCTAAGCCAAGAACTGAGTTTGCCTGTACCGAAAATATTATATACTGATCACACCAGACAACTCGTTTCTACTAACTACATCATAATGGAGTATGTTTCAGGAGAGCATTGGCAATTTCTTGCTCATTCGGATAATCCCCGCACTAATTCTATAGAAAAAATGAAGATTCAAGAGCAAGTAGGTGCTTTGTGCGCTCAGATTCATGGATTGGAAAAATCCTCTCAAGACAATCAAAGCTTTATACAGACTCTGCTACGGTCAATAGAAAACCTCGAGAGATGCGTAGAGGATGGGCAATATCAGGTGAGTCTAAGTGCTATTTCTGAAGCGAAAGATCTGATCCAAAAAGCACCTTGGCTAAAACTCACAAAGCATTCCTTGTACAAAGCAGATGCTGAGATTTTATTTTTTAAGGACCATAGGCAAAATTGGGATGTATCTGCTATTATCGATGTAGAAGCAATGGATTTTGGTGACCCATATTTAGACTTAACCAACTTTCTTTGTGAGCCGACGCCGATTTGGAAACTAGAAGAACCTCTGGAGGTTGTTTCGCCTGAAGAAACTCGAAAGAAACCTCTCTTTCGTGGGTATGAATCAGTCAGGAGCATAGATTACTCGAGGCTCGCAAAAGTCTGCATTGCTATGCATTTATCTATTATGTGTTCTACCGCCGCGCAAATCTACCGGCCTGAAATTAGGCAATATATGAATATAAAAAAGAGAGAAGAAATTTATGACAGCCTTTTAGATGCTTGTATAAATCGTTATTTAATTGGCTGATCTTAATATGCTCTGATCAGAGGACCCAAGTATCATCAATGTCCTGGGCAATAACGTCCGAGAATAGTTTGAGTCAGCACTGTAAAAAGGGTTGTCTGTCACAGTCTTCCAGTTATCGATCAGTCTGATGTGCTCCTCCAATTTCAGTTTCGCCAGCACGATCCCGCAGGTTCATTACCATCCATAAACGCAGCACATTTTCCATTAATTCTGGGCCACCTGTTATGGCTTCATAATGTTCACTTTGGTTTGATGCTTTTGGTAGAGGTGATTGATCACTCAGAAAAGTTTCTACCGATAAGTCCATATACGTTTTTGCTTTGCTTAAAAAACGTTCTGCCCCTGTTAATTCATACGCACTCATCATCATATTAAATATGCTGGAATAATTGCTGGGATAAAGTACTGCTGACGGCGGAGGATCTTCGTTGTAATAGGCATTCACCGCTTTCATAAAAAGGATTCTATAGCCTTCAATACCTGTTAGTTTATACCGCGCATAACATTTGTTTGCCTGCTCGGTACTTCCCGATCCCACCCCATAACCAGCCGACCACATTTCAGTCCAGGCATCCGTTCCAGTACTTGACCTCCGAAAATTCCCCGGTACAAGGGTCATAAGATTGGCAGATTCAAGAAATCCTTTTCCGCCTTTTGACGGATCGTGATCAAAACTTAAATACAAAGAATCTGTTCCTTCTGACAATTTCTTCATCCTATTTGCAAGGTCTGCGGGCATAAAATCCTTTGCGCGATAAAGATTGGATACCAGATTCATACTTTGTTTCAAAGAATATTGCTCAGGAAAATCTGATGCATATAAGATCGCACCTTTATCGGTTGTATTTCGCTCATAATAATTCAATACGGTTTCAATGGCGGTTAAAAAAACTTCTTTGCCAGTTTCCCGATATGCTTTTGTCCAAACATAGATATAATTGCCGCCATGTGCGGGAAAAGCTCTTCCTTTTCCAGGACTATGCGTGTCATAACTGGCATGTCGGCTAAACTCGCCCGCTTCTGGTCCTTCGTGCGCATAAATCTGGTGTTCCCATAATCCCAGTGCAAACTTTTCAGCAGCTTCCGGATTAAATTCCCACACCTTGTCCCAATAATTGAAAATTTTGTACTCGTGTGTCAAAGATCGAGTACCCATTTTAATAGGCGCCTCTGTAAAAAAATCCCAACCGATGTGTTCTCCCCAGGCCATAAATCCCGTTTCAGGACTTTGGCAGTTGGCAAAAAACCATTTGATTGCTTTATCCGCTTCCCGTGCATACTTGTCATCTCCGGTGATTTCTGTCAAATGATAAAGTATGCTGTATAAACCATTATCTTTTGACGTATTTGAACCACGCCAAGTGCGATCACCATTGCGGATACCTTTGGGTGCATCGGGAGGATTTTCGCGATATACATTTCCGGTTTCCCGGTTAAGCGTTGTGGCAAAAAGGGGCGAATGTGCTTTTCCGTAACGGTCGCGCCCGTGGATAATCATATAATCGGCATAAGCCTTTACTATGAGAAAGTATTTAGCACCTTCCGATTTTGATAAATCAATCGTGCTCAAATCTTTGGCCGGCAGCTCGGTGGGGCTTTGGGCCGCGACGTTGCCCGCGGTCAAAGCCAATAGCAATGCAATGGTCAGAGCCCTGCCTATCTTCGCACCTTTGAATGGTCTTGCTTTCATTTTTCTTCCTCCTCAATGTATTTGAAATCACCAAAACTACTGCTGGTGTCCAGGGGCAGGATTCGGATGCATACTACAAAAAGAGACGGACATGAAGCAAGCGAATTTGTTCAGGGTGATTTTCGAGCAAAATCCCAAATAACATATATCGCCTTCCGTAAGTACCTGTCTTTTAAGAATTGTTGAAATCCAACTCTTTTTTTTGTACAATGGTTCGGTATTGAAGTCCGTACAATAGTCCAATATTGAATAAAGAAGGGTTATTTCCATGAATACAGCATTGGCAGCACTGAGTACAGAAGAGATCCAACAATTTATTACGAACGGATTCCTCGTGAAACGAAAGATCCTCGACCCCAAACTTTGTGCTGCTGCACGAGATAGGTTGTGGGCAGGGAATACCTCAAATCATTTGCGCCGAGACGATCCTCAAACATGGCTAAACGGTCTCCCTGAGGAAGAACGTCAAAGCACGCCTGATGGCATGAATGATCGCACCGGTGACCACGGCTGGCGATTGCGTGAACTCTCCGGCGACGAGGACTTAATCAACTTGCTTCCACGCCGTGTATTCCCGTGGTTTGAGCAACTTCTCGGCGAAGGTGAAGTAGTGACACCAGAGGTAACTTCCTCCGCGGCCGATCCAGATCCGCGTGGAAGTCGGTTGCGTGGTTGGCCAGTCTGGGGTGGCAAGGAGTTGCGCGGTATGTATTGCGTGCTGCCGAGAGAGCGTCCTGGCGACTCACCTGCTCTGGCGGATGCCGTCCGTGCCGGTGCACACATTGATCCCGAGCCGGTGCATCTGGTGGCAAGCGCATACGTTGACCAGGTTCCCAGGGGTGGAGGTGGCATCGCCCTTTTTCCCGGCAGTCACCGCTTGCTCTACGAAGCAGAGCCGGACTCTGTAGATCTTGCCCGCTATTCAATTCTACATTCGCCCCATCCGGAAAGCGGCGCTGCGGCATTTGTTTTGCCGCAGCCTGCAGGACTCAAGGACGCACTCGCCGACATTGAACCCTTTGAGTTTTTTGGTGACGAGGGCGATGTGGTTTTGTGGCACGGGCGAATGTTCCACTCGGCAACGCGGAACTACAGCAATCCTCCGCAGATTCGACAGATGATTCTTTATGATGCTTACAAAAAATCTGTATATGACAGAGTATATAACGGCCGTTATGTCAAAGGGCCACGACCATCGCCACCGCCCAACGTGAGAAAACTCCACGAACTTGAACTTGGGCCAGAAGTTCCCCCGCCAGAGCCTCGCCCGGAAGGTCCGGGGCTTTGGGATGATTGGAGCGAGGCTGTTCGCACGGTTGCAGCTTCTTTGGTTTAACAAGATAGATGCGGCTAACAATCCTGGGCCTGTCGGCACTCATCCCGAATGCTAAGAAAAAAATACCGTGAACGACAACAACAAAAGGAGAAGGCAATGGATAGAATTAGAATAATGGCATCGCTGGTTATTCTCGCGACTTTTGCGATTTCCGTAGCGTTTGCTGCCGATTCTGAGAAGGATTCTGGTATGAATTGCGACATGTTCAATAGTGAAGAGATTCTTGACGAAAGCACGCTGGATATAAAGACGTTGAAGGACTGGCATGTAGATGAGGTGACAGGCACGACGCGACAAAAGCTCATCGAAATCAATGTCGCCGAATGGTGGCCGGGACAAGATTATCGGATCCCGGTGCGTATGATTGTGCCGCTCGAAGGCAAGGCGAAGGGCTTTAGCATTACGGGAGCCAATCCCTATGAGACGTTGATGAAAGACTCGCGCCCAACCGACTTTCAGGCAAAACTGCTGGCAGGTGGCGTTGGCCTCGTTAAGACGCACGTCAAGGCGTTTAGGCAGATTCCGGGGAAACAGGGTTTGGAGAAAAAAATGATGCGCAGGTTCATGAAAGACCTGAATCCTCGATACACGACTCTCTGGATTTGGTCGATGACCTTAATGCGGGCAACCACCGCGGCGTATGCGGAAACCGACTACTTCGAAAAAGGCAAAGTGGCCGGTTCGGGCAGCTCCAAGAACGGCATGTCGCCTGCGGTCGCCTTGATACATGACGAGCGTTTTACCGCGACATGCTCCAACCATGCGTTTGCTTACTTTTCGCCGACTCGAAGAGCCGACAGGGAAGCAACGGCGAAAGCTGAAGAGGCAAACAAAGCATTCTTTGAGGCTGTAAAGGCCGGCGATATCGACCTGGATCCAAAACGCGCCAAATGGTATCAAGGCGTTATGGTGGGATCTGAGCGCAGTATGGGTAAGATGGCGCTGAAAATGGGGAAATCCCTGGACGATATGCAAAGCTTTGCGGATCGCTTACGGCCCGGGGTGAGCGTTACGGAGAATTGGGATCGTCTGATGGAGCGCGGCGTTGATATTCTTTTTCAGCCGGGAACGCATGACTATGTCGCCTACGATATTCTCTGGGGAGCGCAAAACCATCCCCAGTTGCCTGTCTATTACGAACCTAACGGTGGGCACTCGCAAACGCCGCATGTCGCTGCGGCAAAGGACGAACAGAATAAAGACGCCTTCCTCTGGCATCACTTCTTTGGTGGCGAGCCTTTGCTACAGCCTCCGAAGTCAAATTATACAATCTCCAAGGACAAACTAAGTGTCAGCGTGCGTTTTAATGAAGGACCTCAGCCGATAAACGGACGCATATGGTGGATCTATGATCGCGCTCCGGCAGGTTCCGCCCCCTTCTTGCACGAGCAAATCCCCGAAGACCAATGGATGGATATGGAACGCGATGCAAAGACGGGTGCCTGGACTGCAACCATACCGTTAAAGGATGGGTTTTCCCAGATCGATTTCTTTAGCAATCATGAACGAGAGGTTAACGGCTACAAGCAGTATATTTCAAGCCCCTATACCCAGGTAAAACGCTGAGCTAACGGATTTGCGACCCAATTTGGCATAGGATTTTCATATTGCAATCAAGAGAAAATAGAAGCGAACCATGGTCTGGTTACCTGACCATATAGATTACGGAGAACCAAAATGAACGATGATCAATTGAACCGTCCGAGCAACATTTTATACATCTTCACCGACGATCAGAGCTTTCGGTCTGTGAGTTGCTATCCCGAGGCGCATTCGTGGATCAGTACGCCAAACATCGATCGTCTCGCCCATGAGGGGATGCGTTTTTCCAACTGCTATACCAGTGCCTGGTGTGCGCCTTCGCGCGCTACGTACCTGACCGGAAAATTGCCGCATGGCGTGATGAGCATGCACCTGCCCACGAGCTACCCAAACTATGTCCGCGATCCAGACCAGTGTCCGTACTGGCTCGAGAATCTCCGTGAGAACGGTTGGTACACAGGCATCGTCGGCAAATGGCACACAGGTCCCGATCACGGTCACGGTAGGTACTGGGATTTTTCTGCCATCTGGGACCACAGCCAACCCGAGAAATACGGGCCCTATTATGTCAATCAGAGCATGAGTATCAACGGGGGACCGCCGGAACCGGTTGGCGGCTATTCTACCGATAACTACACGGAGTATGCCCTTGAATTTCTCCGCGGACGGGCAGAGGAACCGGATAAGCCCTGGCACCTCTGGCTGTGCTATGACGCAGTACACGGACCCTGGGAAGTGGCTGACCGCCATCTCCATGATTATCCAGATGTTTCCCAGGTCCCCACGCCAGAAGACATCTACCCGCCGCGCCCGACCAAGGCGACACATATGCGGGACTACGGTGTTTGGCGCGAGGGAGATCACGGCCAACCGGTAGGCATCCGGGATGGACGGACACTCACCGATTGGGAACAACAATACAACCGGGGCGTGCGCGCCCTGGATGAAGGGGTTGGCAGGGTGATCGGCGCCATAAAGGAGATGGGGCAATTGGATGATACCCTGGTCGTCTTTACGTCGGACCAGGGATTTGCCTGGGGACAGCACGGCTTTCGACTCAAGGTGGCGCCCTATGATGCCAATATCAAAGCACCGATGATCATGCGGCTGCCGGGACGGATTCCCGCAGGCACAGTATGCGATGTGCCAATCGGCGGCCAGGATATCCCGCCTACCTTTCTCTCGTTGATCGGCATGGAACAACCCTGGAAGATGCACGGGGAGGACCTGACACCATTGCTCTCCGATCCCAACGCCGAATGGGATCGCCCGCTGCTGATGGAGTGTACGGGTCATTGTTTTGGAGAAGACACCGATGTCGGCTGTGGCGAGCCAATAGGCAATCCTCCTATCCCCTGGTGGGTATCTCTGTGCACGGGAAAGTACAAATATATCCGCTGGCTCATCACCGGGGAGATCGAAGAGATGTACGATCTCGAGAATGATCCCGAAGAACTGGAAAACCTCGCTTTGGAATCCGATTACCACGATTTGCTCGCCCAACTTCGGCAAGGGACCATTGATGAGCTTCGACGCACGGACGCGGGAATGGTCGATAACCTGCCACCAATCAAGGTAATGACCAGAGAGCAGCTTCTCGGCGGGTTTGATTGAGTTCTTCCACATTCTGGTAAAAACCCAGGCGTTTCAAACGAAATAAAAACCGGCTACCTGGGAAAATCGACAACCGGTTCAAGATTACCGGGTAGATCATTATGGGCACAAAACCAAATTTTCTCATCATTGTTACAGACGATCAGGGCTACGGCGATCTGACTGCATTCAATCATCATGCGCCGGACGTGCAAACGCCAAACATGGATCGGCTTGCTGAGCGCGGCGTTCTCTTTTCACAGGCCTATGTGACAGCTCCCGTATGCAGCCCTTCGCGTGCTGGATGGAATACGGGGCGGCACCAGGTGCGCTGGGACCCGAAGTCTTCCTTTTTATGCGGACATCCTGAAACAGAAAAGAACATCGCCGAAATCATGAAGGCTAACGGCTATACCACAGCGCGTTTCGGCAAGAACGATTACGGCCTGGGCTTTCACGATCACGAGGCTCACGAATACCCGCTGAACCACGGCTACGATGAGTTTCTCGGCTTCTCGGCACACGGCCACGACTATTTTCTGCTCACCAGAGATATCGAAGACCGCACGCCCGATCCAAAAGGGCACAGCGCGGTTGTCGGCCCACTCATGCACAACCGGGATTACAAAGAATTTGGAGAAGGTTATCTGACGGAGATCTTCACCGATGCGACAATCGATTTTCTCGAGAACCATCAGGAAGAACCTTTCTTTGTGACGCTCTCCTACAACTCGGTGCATCACCTGATTCACCAGGTGCCAAAGCGATACCTCGACAAGCACGGCGTAAGGGAGATTCCAAACTACGATCCGGAGACCATGGGCGGGTATGAGGACTGGTTCAAAAGGTATGTCACCCTCGGCGAGATCAATGCCGACGAGTTTCGCAGATACTACCTGGCGAACCTCAACTGCCTCGACGACAATATCGGTCGCCTTCTGGACACGTTGGATCAGCTATCGCTTGCCGACAACACCATCGTGATCATGTTTTCAGACAACGGAGGCGCACCGAACACCGGTGCCTGCAACCTGCCGCTTGCCGGGAGCAAGTTTACGCTCTGGGAGGGCGGGATTCGCGTGCCCTTTATCCTCGCCCGTCCAAATGAGTCGGCATCTGGAACGATCTGTGACAGGACGATCTCAACGCTCGATATTCTTCCGACCTGTTTACAGGCGGCAGGTATCAATCAGCCAGAAGGTTTGGATGGTCAACCCATCCCAAAAGATGTCACAAAAATCGCAGACCAGCGAGATCTCTTCTGGCGCTGGGGCGACAGTTATGCCGTGCGCTCTGGTGACTGGAAACTGTTGCATAAAGGTGGCAGGAGAGGTCGAGAGCCCTGTGATGGGATCGTTGAACGCACAGAGCTTCTCCAGAATACCTGCCTGTTTAACCTGAAGGAAGATCCCTCGGAGAGTCAAGATCTGATTGATCAGTATCCCGAAGTCGTGGAACGCCTGCAGGAGTTGTACAGAGCCTGGTCTGAGGAAGTCGATAGGAGCTAAGAGATGAAAAACATTGTGGTGATCACCATTGAGCATCTTGCCGCTCGCGCATTGGGATGCTATGGCAATCCCGTCAAAGCGACACCTCATCTGGATCGCTTTGCCAGCGAAGCCATCAGGTTTGAAAACTGCACCGTACCTTCTCCGCTCTGCGTCGCATCACGGGTCGCATTTTTCACGGGTCGTTATCCCAGCGTTACAGGTTCCAGAGACAACACGCTGTTGATGCAAGAAAAGGAAGGATTTCATCTGCCAGGGCTATTGAAAGATGCTGGTGTCGGCTGTGGCCTATTTGGGAAAAACCACTGTTTTCCAGATGCCGAAACTGCAGGATTTGAAGCGTGTATTGAAGAATCGCCACTTCGGCACAAGCAGCGAGAAGCCTATGGGAAGCCATTTCCTGGGCCTGCAATACCCATCGACCCATCCGTGTTCGAATCACAAACAAGACGTTTCCGTTGGGGAGATCACCCAAATCCAATCTGGTATGGCGGAACCTACCCTTTCGATCCTGCTGAAACGCCAGCAAGAGCCAACGTGAATCAGGCCCTCGATTATCTCGAACGGAAAGGTGACGAGCCTTCGTTTGTGTGGTTGAGCTTTTCCGATGTTCATCCGCCCTATCGGGCTCCCGAACCTTTTGCCACGATGTACAGACCAGAGGACCTGCCTCTCCCACATAGACCTGAGGGTGAATTGGACTCAAAACCATTCGTTCAACAAGTCTATTATCACGGCGGGTGGCTGCATCTCATGGATGACGAGCAACTGCGGCAGACAATGGCGTATTACTATGGCATGCTCAGGCACCTGGATGAATGCCTGGGCAAATTCTTTGATGGACTAAAAGCGCTTGGTCGTTGGGACGACACCATCATTGTTGCCACAGGTGACCACGGTGAGTACCTGGGCGAACACGGACTCATTCGGAAAACAGCTGCATTCTACGACTGCATTGTCCAGGTCCCATTGATCGTAAGGGGTTTGGAACATGCACGGGATGGTGCAACCAACGCACTGCAAATTGAGCAAATCGACTTGATGCCTACATTACTCCAGAGTAGCGGAATCTCGATCCCGCCGGGTGTTCAGGGTAGAAGTGTGACCGAAATGATGTCGGGTATGGCTCCAGAGAGAGACTGTACCTATGCGGAAGTTGGCAGCCGTCAACCATTGCCAGAGGGAGGACCAAAAGCAGAACTGGACGCGCTGAAAGCCGGCATAAGTCGGACTGAACCCGTACCTGAATTGCCGCTGGTTGAGTCGGGAACGTTCTTCCTTTCTCGGGGTCGCATGGTTCGAAACGAGAAGTGGAAATACGCACATTATGTGAATGATCGTTCTGAACTTTACGACTTGCAGAACGACCCGGGCGAACTGGTGAATCTGGCAGGAAACCCGGATTATCGAGATCGGGAAGAAGCCATGCGCAGCAGGCTGCTGGAACGAACAATTGAAGCTGGCGACCCTCGTTGACGTCTTGAACGCAACTTCAATTCGTTCGCAACGCGAAAGGAACAGATATGGAACGCCCGCATATCATTCTCATAACAACGGACCAACAACATCACAGAATGGCGAGTTATTCCGGTGATCCTTATGTCAGTACGCCCAATTTGGATAAACTGGCTGCAAGTGGTAAGAAATTCGAGCTCACCTACGTTTCCAATCCAGTTTGTGTCCCATTCAGGTACGCCCTGGTCTCAGGCCATATGCCGCACACTTTTGATGGCCTGGAGCATAACTCCAAGGGGATGGCTTCGGAACATCCGCGGATTTTGGACCATATTGATACGCCATTGATGGGGACACTCCTCCGAAATTGTGGATATGATACGTACGCCGGCGGTAAGCTGCACGTAGAGGGCACCCAGGTTTTTACGAAAGAAAAGGCAGAAGAATTCGGATTTGAGTCGATCACAACCGATCAGAGGGATGAGCTTGCGGAGAGATCCGCTGATTTTCTCAAAAACAGAGATTCCGATCGCCCGTTCTTCCTCTGGGCATCGTTCATTAATCCACACGATATATGTAAAGTCCTGGATGAGGATGGGAAGCCGACACATCCTTCGGATCCAGGAGACAACTTGCCCCCCTTGCCGGATAATCACGCACCCCCTCAGGATGAGCCAAAGTGGATGCAGGGATTCCGTGATGGAACGCTGGGAGACGAGGAGACAATCGAAATCGGCCTCAACCGAAGATTCGGTCGACATGCAATCCACTGGACCGAACACGAGTGGCGGGTCTATCGTGCGGCTTACCGTTTTTATATGGAAGACCTGGACAACCAGTTGGGCGTGATACTGGATGCGCTCGATGACGCCGGTCTGCGGGAAAATACGGTTGTCATATTTACAAGTGATCATGGCGATCATGATGGGGAACACGGATTGACAATGAAGCGGTCGTTCTACGAAGCATCGTCACACGTGCCACTCACGATCAGCTGGCCTGGAAGGGTTTCTGCAGGTCAGATCGATGCTTTGGTCAATAATGGGATCGATCTGCTTCCGACGTTATGCGACTTTGCCGAAGGAGAAATCCCAGATTCACTACCCGGTAGAAGCTTGAAGCCCCTTGCTCTGGGCGAGCAATCCAATTGGCGAGAATTCGTCGTAGCCGAAACTGTTGGCGGTAGAATGGTAAGGTCTGCCAGGTACAAGTACTCCATCTTCCACTACGATGGCAAGTCGGAAGAAATGCTTGTCGATATGGTTTCGGATCCCACTGAAACAAAGAACCTCGCCAATGATCCTGAATTCATTCAGATCCTGACGGATCACCGAAACCGACTATCTGATTGGGTCCAGGCACACGCCGACACGCAAGGCGCCACCTACCTGAAAGCCCTGGCACCGTAGGGGCATAAAGGCCTACCGCCTGCTTTGTGTTTTATCCTTGCAAATCGGGATACAGACTCCCATATTACAAGAATGAACATCAACAGAAAAATTCAGACAAAGGTCTCTGAATACGCGAGGTACTTCCCTGTCACGGCAATTCTGGGGCCTCGCCAGTGTGGAAAAACCACCCTGGCCAAGACGTGGCTTGCTGAACAGCCAGCGTCACACTATCTCGACCTCGAGCTCCCCTCCGACGTCGCACGTCTGGCCGAGCCTGAAGATTACCTCCGCCGCCATCGGGATCACATCGTCTGCCTCGACGAGATCCAGCGCGTCCCCGAATTGTTCCGCGTACTTCGCGGGCTCTGCGATGAGACCGGTTCTCCAGGACAGTTCATGGTGCTGGGATCGGCTTCTCCAGCTCTGCTCCGGCAGTCGTCTGAGACGCTCGCCGGTCGCATCGGTTTCATCGAACTGACCCCCTTTGTCGAAGAAGAGATCGGGGCGGAGAATCAGTCAAGGCTCTGGCTGCGAGGCGGATTCCCGCGAAGCTATCTGGCCCCGTCGGACGGAATGAGCCGGGCGTGGCTGGACAGTTTCATCCAGACGTTTCTCGAACGCGACATTCCTCAACTGGGTATCCGCGTACCCGCGATAACGCTGCGACAATTCTGGGAGATGTGCGCTCACCTGCACGGGGATCTGTGGAACCACGCCAAAGTGGCTTCTTCCCTGGGCGTAACGGGCAAGACGGTTGGACACTATCTCCGCATCCTTGAGCAGGCCTACATGGTAAGGCGGCTTTCGCCCTGTGCGGCCAACTTCAAGAAGCGCCTAGTGAAGAGCCCCCGTGTTTATCTCAGAGATACCGGCATCCTTCACCGGCTGCTGCGTTTGGATTCTCTCGACGACCTGGATGGCCATCCGGTTCGCGGCAACTCTTGGGAAGGATACGTCATCGAGCAAATCGCCGCGGCGGTGCCCGATGCCGAACTGAGCTTCTACCGGACTTCGGCTGGCGCTGAGATCGACCTCCTGATCCGACGGAGAAATAAGCTCGTCGCGGTGGAGATCAAAGCATCGTCGTCGCCTCGCCTCGAGCGCGGCTTCTGGTCGGCGCTGGACGATGTCCAACCGGATCAGTCCTGGGTAGCGGCACCAGTGGGGGCACCGTTTGCCTTGAGCGAAACGGTAACAGTTGCGCCACCTGCCGTCATCTGCAATGCACTGAATTCGTAAATCGATATTAAGGAGAACCGCAATGGCTGAATCGAAAAGACCCAATATCGTATTTGTCTTCGCCGACGATTGGGGGTGGGGTGACTTGAGTTGCTACGGCCATCAGTTTGTAAAAACGCCAAATCTGGATCGGCTCGCTTCGCAGGGCATTCTCTTCTCACAATTCTATGTTTGCTCGTCTTCTGTGCTTCTAC
>JAPPAB010000072.1 GCA_026705765.1 Gemmatimonadota bacterium | reverse complement strand
TGCCAGTCTTGCAAGGTAAAACAGAAGGAGCACTGCACGATGCCTTGTATTGGGATGGCGATTCGGGAACCTGGGCGATTCGAGAAGGGAAATGGAAGCTTACATTTAGCAGGTCTAAGAAGCTGGAATTGTACAATCTGGATGCAGATATAGGTGAGAAAAACGATCTGGCAAACCAACAACCGGAAATTGTTCAGCGGCTACAAAAAAAATTCAAGGCATGGAGAAGCCAGATGGCGCCGAGGATTAGAAGACCTCGGAGAAATAGAAACAGACCTGCGCAACAAAATTAGGAGCAAAATAATGACAGATGAGCAGAAGAAGCAGTTTCGCGAAGAAGGGTATTTGCTGGCGTCGGGTTTGGTTCCTGAGGATGTAGCTCGCAGGGGTGAAGACGCGATGTGGGCGGCTTTAGAAATGGACCGTGACAATCCTGAAACCTGGGACCGCGTGTCAGCGCATGCGATTAGTCAACGGCATCGCGCATTGCCGGAAAATCGAAGATTGGGCGCGCCGGATATCCTGGCGTGTTATACGGATGATATTTTGGCCGCACTTTCTGCGTTGACGGGTGTGGATCGCGAGGAAATCCACGCGCCGAAAGATATCCTGACGCAGAACACGTTTCCCACGGAAGGTGAATGGAGCCACCAGAAACCTCACTTTGATGGCGGAACCAACCGGGAGAAATTTAATGTGACATTTCCGATTCCAATCAGTGTGCATTCAATTTTGTATTTGAGTGATACAGAATCGCATGGGGGTTGCACGTTTGGATGGCCGGGTTCACATAAAAAAATGCGGGGGCTTGCAGAGAGCAATCCAGAGAAGTATCCCTATCTGTGGGACGTGAATTCGGATATGCACAAGGTGGATATTGGCGAAGGTGTGGAATTGGTGGCGAAGCGTGGAGACATTCTGTTTTACCAGAACTTTTTTGTACACGCGGGAAGCAAGAACGCGAATGAGTATCCACGGCTTGCCTGTCGCAATACGTGGCGATGGGATGTGTAATCAGGCAGCCGTAAATCGACAGATTGCCCAACTCATGGAGAAACAAAAATGAGAGATCTATTTTCACTGGAGGGAAAAACCGCACTGGTGACTGGTGGTTCGACTGGCATCGGAGCGATGATAGCCGAAGGCTTTGTCAATTTTGGGGCGAAGGTTTACATTGTCGCACGCAGAGAAGAGGTTCTAAAAAAGAAACAAGAGGAACTTGCACAAATCGGCTCCTGCGAGTATATCGCAGCCGATGTAAGTTCAGTCTCCGGAATCAAGGCGCTGGCAAAGGCCTACGGTGAACGAGAACAGTCGCTCGATATTTTGATCAACAACGCTGGAATCAGCGATGGTCGCAGGGAGATCGAGGATGTGACGGAGGAAACATGGGACGCGGTGATGGATCTCAATCTCAAAAGCATCTTTTTTATGACCCAGGCGTTTCTGCCATTCCTGCGCGTGGAGGCTTCCCCAGAAACACCGTGCAATGTGATCAATATCGCGTCTATCGACGGCTGTGGTAAACTCAATACAGCTTATAATTATGCCTACGGAGCCAGCAAAGCAGGTGTGATCCATTTGGGCCGACACCTGGGTGATAGTTTGGCCTGGGAAGGGATTCAAGTCAACACCATCTCCCCTGGCGATTTTCCCAGCGATTTGAATAAGGTGGCTCGGGATCACACAGACGAGATGAAGAAGAGCATTCCAGGCAAGCGGGTTGGAGAGAAGGAAAACATCGCAGGCATGGCCATCTTTCTCGCTTCGCAAGCCGGCAACTTCAGCGTAGGCTCCAATCTTGTTGTTGACGGCGGGGAGAGCGTACGGGGCATCCAGCGAGCATTTTTTGCCAGCGTTTGGCCCGATTGGGTTAAACTGGACAGGTAGTCGAGCATATCTGAAAGGAGTACACGATGGCAACTTATCAATACCGCGTTGTTGAAGGATGGGGACGAGGTCCCGAAGGGAAAGAGATGGGTGGGGTCGTGCCCGATGTGGCAGTTGACTCGCAGGATCGCGTTTATGTCACCCTGCGAGAGCCTGCGGGTATTCTCGTTTACGATTCGGAAGGTCGCTTTCTCGGTGCCTGGGGTGATGATGTGCTCTCGAATCCGCACAATATCTGGATCGACCCGGCGGATCGGATTTACTGTGCGGATGTTGCCGATCATACGGTGCGTATCTTCAGCACGGATGGAGAAGTGCTTCAGACCCTGGGGATGCCAGGCCAGACAGGTGCATCGGGCGAGCCGTTCAACATGCCAACCAAGGCAATGGCCACTCCATCAGGTGAGATTTTTGTTTCGGACGGATACGGCCAGCACCGGGTGCATCGTTTTTCAGCGAAAGGCGAACGGATTCTTTCCTGGGGCGAGGAAGGCACGGGACCCGGCCAGTTTGCCCTGCCGCACGATTTGTGCATTGACCCACGCGACCGTGTGCTTGTAAGCGACCGGGAAAACCACCGCATTCAGCTTTTCGATTTTGATGGGAACTTTCTGGAGGAGTGGACAGATATCCAATCTCCGAATAACATTCACATCGATGCAGATCATATTGTCTATATTGCCGAAGCGCCCCAGCGCGTCAGCATTTTTGACCTGGATGGTGCTCTGCTGGCAAGATGGGGCGAGGAAGGCTCAGATCCCGGGCAGTTTATCGATCCCGCGCACGGCATCTGCGTTGATAGTCGCGGTGATATTTACGTCACCGAAGTGCCCTACCAACCCAATCGACTGCAAAAATTCGCACGAATTTGAGAAAGCGTCCAACATTTCTCAAATGGAGATGAGTAGCCGTGGAAATCACCGTCACACCAGAAGAGCGCGCAGCCGAATCGCTCACCGACGCGCACCTGAAACAGGCCCTCAATGCCATTCGAACGGAGGGCTACATCATCCTCAATTCAGTGGTCGCGCACGAACACCTCGATCTTCTCTGTGAGCGGATGACCGAAGACATAGAGAAGATCATGAACGCCCCTGAGCCACCCCATAACTTCGTTTGGGGTAACGTCCAGCAGGAGCCGCCCCCCTTCCCCCCGTACGTCTTTCGCGACGTTCTGGCGAACCCTTGGGTGGTCCAGGTCTCGAAAGCCCTGCTCGGCGAGGGGATCTTCAACAACCGCTACACCGGCAACACAAACTTGCCGGGCAGCAAGCTCCAGCCGGTACATGTTGATTCGGGACAACTCTGGCCAAACCTGGATGTCGCGCACCCGCCGTCCAAAGTCATTGTCAATATTGCCCTGGACGAGGTGACCGAAGCCAACGGAAGTATCGAACTCTGGCCCGGCTCCCATCTGGAAACGCAAAAGGTAGATGGAGATGATATCAAGGTAGAAGAACACCTGCATGAAGCACGCCGGAAAGTGGCACCGCCGGTCCGGGGGAATACAAAAAAGGGAAGCATTCTGATCCGCGATCCCCGGCTCTGGCACCGGGGAATGCCAAATCTCTCCGACCAAACGCGGTTCATGATCGCAGCGATCTACTGCTGCCACTGGATGCGTCGCCTTCCCCCTCTCAGGTTCAATACCGGTTGTGAAACCGCCTTTGCAGAAAGCGACCTGGACCCGAACATAATTTTTGTAGATGAACCAATAGACTACCTCTTCAGAAACCAGCCCTACGATTACAATGGCCCATAAACTGGTGTCAGGTTCAAGCTGCGACAAGGGGTATTGGTATTCCTGAGACGATCGATGAAAGGAGTCTGCTTTGACCATTAAAGAGCTCGATCTATTTGCAGTCGGAACAAGACGAGAGAACGGTACGCTTAGTCCTCACATTATCATCCGTATCATCTCAGACGATGGTGTAGTCGGTGTGGGCGAAATGTCCGACCTCAGTATCCGAAACATACCCGACATCAACCATCTCGAGTATATACTTCGGAAATCGTTGATCGGAATCGATCCATCCGATCCAACCGCCATCGATCCGATCGTCGATGGATATAAGGGACAGATTGGCGCAGGTGTGGACATTGCGATTCACGACCTTCGGGCCAAGAGCCTGGGCATTCCAATTCACGACCTCTATGGAGGTGCTTACCGAGATCGCTACAAAATCTGCTACCCCATCTTTCGACAATTCGAAGAGGCGGACGTCGCACCCAACGTCGAGCGAGTCGGTCGAATGCTCGAGCTGGGATTTGACCTGTTCCGATTTTACGTGGGTGGAAACCTCGAAATCGACAATCAGATCTTACATGAGTGTCGCGATCGTTATGGAGATCGATTCAAAGTTAAATCACTGGACTTCAGCCGCCGACTTGATTGGAAGTCGTGCGTAGCCGCCGTTGAGCGTCTGCAGTGGGTCGAGCCGATCCTGGTTGAAAGTCCCGCACCCGACATCCCGGGCAAAGCAAAGGTGCGTGAGCGCATCCGGTTCCCGGTCAGTGAGCATGTCAGCGACGAGACCCAGGCCATTGCTTTCGCGGAAGGACAGGCTGTCGATATCTTCAATATTGCGACCTGCCACCAGGGCATCAAACGATCGCGCCAGATCTTCGCCATAGCACAGGCCACCGGAATCTCCACCTTGATTGGCACAACTCAGGAACTTTCTATTGGGACCTCCGCGCAGGCGCATCTGGGCGCATCGGTACCCAACCTCGATTACCCTGGCGATGCGGCTGGCGCGCAACTCTACATTGACGACGTTGTCAAACACCGGGTCCAGTACGAAAATGGCTACCTTCTCGTGCCTAAAGGTCCGGGTTTAGGGATGGAACTCGACGAATCGCAGCTTCAAAAGCTGGGGGACCGTCAGTGGAAATTTATGCAAGAACTGCCGCTGGAGCGGCAGGAAGACCGCGGGAAAGCAGGCGAGAAGGTACAATGATGAAGGTAGAAATCTTTGTTTGGATTGTGATCTGAGATCTTGAAAACGAGTTCTTCCCACGATTTTCCCCGGAGCTTTTCTATGCAAATTTATAACGTTGGTGTTATCGGCTGTGGCAGGATTTCAAGCCTACTGGAGCAGGAAACACATCGCGGAACGCCGAACACCCATGCGGGTTGTTACAATCACTGTGATCGAACCCGTATTGTCGCAGCAGCAGATCGGGACGATAAACGCCGACAGAGTTTTGGAGGCAAATGGGATGTTCCGGGTCTGTACACAGATTGGCGGGAAATGCTGGATACTGAGAAACTGGATATCGTGAGTGTTTGCACCTATCCCATTCCGCATCGGGATATCGTTGTTGCCGCGGCTCAGTCAGGTGTGAAAGCCATATTCTGTGAGAAAGCAATGGCAACGACGTTGCGAGAGGCAGACGAAATGATTGATGCTTGCCGGAGAAACAACGTAAAGCTGAGCATTAACCACACGCGCCGATGGGATTGGCAATTTCGCCAAATTAAGGAGCTAATCGATCAGGAGGTAATCGGCTCCCTTCAGGCGATGACGCTCCAGTACAGCGCCGGGCTCGCCAACAACGGAACCCACTTTTTCGACATGCTGCGCTTCTTTGCAGGCGATGTCGCGTGGGCAACCGGTCATCTATTGGATCCGGATGCTCTGGATCCCCGTGGCGCCGGGTACTTTCATTTTCAAAATGGCGTACAATGCATTGTGAACGGATCCACCGGAGGGAGCGCCCAACACCTCTTTGAATTGTTGGGATCCAGGGGACGGATAACGGTGGCCAATACACGGCCACGTCAGTTCAAGCTCTTCGTCAAAAATAAAGAGGAAAAATTCCCCGAAATACCAGAGGAACACAAGCTGAATACAACGGACAGGGGCCGATGTGTGATCCCGTTGTCAGTAGAGGAGATTGCAGAAAGCCTCGACCGCGATCGGGATACAATATCCACTGGAGAAGATGGACGAGCGGCACTGGAAATGGTGCTATCTCTTCACGAATCGGAGCGGTTGGGCAACGCCCGGGTGGATTTCCCTATGACAAATTTGGATCTCCAGGTCCTGGTGAGAAACGAAGGGTTCATCAGCGACGCTGTACCACAATAATCGAGAATCAGTCCCCTACCCCACCGATCAACGCTTTCATATTGGCAAAGTTGATACGCATCGCTTCTTCCGCCGATCCGCTTTCCGGCTTGAAGTGGGTGGCGATGGATATCACCGCGTCGATCTGATAATCGCGCAGGTTCCGCAGTACCGTCGGAAAATCCACGTCCCCTTCGCCGATGGGACAGTATTCAAACTCGCATTTCAGACCGTCTATGACTGTCAGATCTTTTATGTGGAGCGTATGAAGATACGGACGGACATTCTGAAATCCGCGGGTAGCGGTGTCCGATTCGCCGCAATTCATGGTATCCGCTGGCCCCCAGACCGTTTTCAGGCGAGGTGAACCGACCGCCTCGATCACCTGCCGCATGTGTTCCGTGGTATTCGTGTAATTCCACGGCATCATGCACAGCGGCAGATCCACATCGTAGCGATCAGCATCTTCGGCCAGTAGCGTAAACGCCCGGACCAGTTTGTCCATATCCAGATCGGAAATGACGCCGCCGCGGGTCATCCATCGCATGGGCCAGGTCGGCTTACCGGCAGTATATTCACCCGGCCAGGCAAATGTAAACGTGGCCACTGCCGGAATTTTGAGCCGGGCGGCCATCTTCATGGCGGCGTTCAATTCCTCTCGGGCTTCCCGGAATTCGGGGTGTTCGGCCATATGGTCCAGATCCAGATCGCTGAGATGCACAGTTTTAAACTTACGGCCTCCGCAGAGCAGGAAGAGCTCCGTTTGATGCTGTTCGGCGCACGCGCCGATGCGGTCCATGTCCGCGTCGGTCATGGCTTCAAACGGAAGGTCGCCCGCCGAAGGCGCGTACCAGATGCGATCCGCGCCGATCTCTTTCGCTTTGGGAAATGCCCGGTCATAGGGCAGTCTCAGTTCGGTCGTGAACATGGCGAGTTTAAACGTGTAATCGGACATGGGCATAATCCTGTAGTCGGGATGAAGGGTGACATCGAATTTTAGAGAGATGGGCAGTAATCCAGGGTATCTGATACCGGCAGGCCGAGGTGATCGGGAACCGGGAGGTCTGCTGGCTTCGGGTCCGGAGAATCCAGTGGGCAATCGGGGTAGGCAATGCGCTGGGTTCTGTAGAACCCGCCTCTCGGATTGATGTACTCCCATACGATTTCACCTTCCCAGGTCACTTCAAAGATCCGTCCCTTGTCCGTATCCAGACTTAGCGTATTCCCATTCGGGAGGCGCTGTACACCGCCGGTAACAATGCTCAGGAATTTGCTGGCCTGAGGCCCCGCAGCATATTCCCATACGACTTCTCCACTCACGGGATTGATTTCTACAAGCCGGGTGTAGAATCGATTAATCGGAGGATAGCCCGTACCGCCTCCATTGTCGTAAATCAGGATATTTCCGTTGTGCAGCATTTTGGGATCGTGTGGACCTACCAGGTATTGATCCTGCCCTTCGGTCCCGTTTAACCACATGGTTTCCATCTGATCCAAATAGCCCCAATTCCAGACGATATTTCCAGTCGATTTCTCGATAATGAATATCTGATTTCCATTTCTGGAACAGCTGAGAATATTTCCCGGCTTGAATCTCGTGTCGCCCTGATCATATAAGGGATTATCGGGAAGTGTGTGAAGCGTATTCAGATGGAGCCAGTCCCCTTCCTGTCCGGGCTGTTGCCCCCCGCCAGTTTCAAATATGATCTGCTTCGCACGATCGCTAAATCCGAATTCTTCCAGGTGGTGATGCCCCCACCATTCCCAGACGATCTCGCCCTCCGAAGTTATTTCCATGATGTGATCGTCTTTGAGTGTGACGCGCGATACCTGAGGGGCATCCACGCGATCCGCGACCATGGCGAGATAGGTGTGTTCAGAAGTCTTCTGGATGTCGTGATGGAAACCCGTTGGTCGCGCATCCTCCCGGAAGTCTGAGGACAGAGACCAGACAATATTTCCATCCCAGTCCTGTTCGGTAATCGAGGCCCCATTGCTGATATAGTGGCCGTTTGCAACGCGTTCAAAGAGCTGAGAGCCGCGCTGCGTCGCCGGGTTTCCGTAGAACGCGTGAACCACCTGACCCTTCATGTCGATCAAGTGCCATCTATTGACCTGTTCGGCCGAGATACCACGCACGGGATCCCAGGGTCCTCGCCCATGAACGAGCGTGTACCCGTTGTAACATTGGTCGGGGTGATAGACAGTAACGCCTGTTGGCCAGTCCAGAACAGAGCGATTCATTTCAATTCCTTTTATTTTAGACTAACATAGGTCCCCTGGATACAACTCACCTCGCCAGGCTCATGTCCCCAGTAAATGACGAAGAGACGACCAGGCTCGTACTCGATAGTCGCCGCTCGCTACACAAGATTGTTCCGTTCTGCCCAGATTCGAATGGCCTCGGAACCCGGGTATTCAGCATCCAATCCGAGTTGCCCAATCTGTTTATTGCCGTGCCACTCCTGCCAATCGCCTACTTCCCTGCCGACATCGCGCCAGGAATCGCCCGCTTTTTTCATCGCATCTACAAGAAGCCCATCCAGTTCCGACACGACCGCGCCATTCTCTTCGACCAGGTTGTTCTGTTCATAGGGATCGTTTTCAAGATCGAAACACACCCACGGTCCTTCCTCCATTCGCGCGTAATTGTACTTCGCTGTGCGAATCCCGCGCCAGCCGGGCCACGGAATGAAGCCGTGGTGCATCGCCATATAGGCGTACTCTTGCTGGTGCCCATTGGAATCGCTGCCGAGGATAACGCCGGACAGGTCGGCCCCGTCCAACCCCGATGGCACATTGATCCCTGCGAGTCCACATAGCGTGGGAAAAATGTCTGGCGTGCCAAACGGCATGTCCAGTGTGGCGTTGGCTTCAATCTTGCCTGGCCATCGAATCAGAAAAGGAATCTGGGTGGATTCGCGATGAGGCCATCGTTTGCCTCGCCAGCCCTGGCTGTTTAGCATTTCACCGTGATCCGAGGTGTACACCACAATGGTATTTTCCGCCTGACCACTGTCTTCCAGGGCCTGCATCAAGCGTTCCCACTCAGTATCCAGGCCCGTTACGAGACCGTAATAATGTGCATAATGGTCCTGAAAGCGATTGAGCGCCTCTGCATCTACGGTCTTCACATTGGGATGAAACTTCAGGTCCCGTCCCCGATATTTTTCGAGATATACCTCTGGAGATACCAGTGGGGGATGAGGGGGATACCATGAAAGAAACAGGCACCAGGGCGCCCCACCGTCCTGTCCTCGAATGAATTCAATGGCCCTGTTGGCCTCGATCTGCGGCTTGTCGAACCCTTTTCCAACCACAGTCTCAGTGCTGTTCACCGCATAGTTTCGATTGGGACTCGCGTGACTCGATACCAGAGGTACAAACCATTCTTCGTCGAATCCCAGACGCATCGGATGACCCGAATCGAGTTGTACATCTCCTAAATGCCATTTGCCGATATAACCACAGCGGTACCCTGCGTTTTTGAAAGCCTTGCCGATGTGGGCATATTCACTTAGATCCGGATGATACCCGTTGGTCGTTATCCCCATGCGATGGCCGTGTAATCCCGTCATCAATATGGCCCTGTAGGGGCAACAAAGCGGGGTCGTTGACACGGCACTTTCCAATTTCATTCCCTGCCTGGCGAATGCGTCGAAGTGCGGTGTCTCCAGATCTTCATCGCCGTAGTAGCAACCCATTGCCGATGCACGCTGCTGGTCGGAAAACACAAACAGGATATTGGGCTGTTGAGTCGGTTGTGGCATGGATGTCTCTCCTATACTCGGTGCTGATGATTAGACCCATTTTGTATCTTGCAATGATGCGATCGTACCTGGACGGGGCCGCCAAATATTTGCGTCGTCACGCCAGGGATTTGCCTTGAGCCACGCTTCGTTCATAGCCACGCCCAGCCCGGGGCCGGGCGGGATTGGCAGAAATCCGTCCTTCTGAACCGGGAAGTCGCCCGTGCAAGCGTCCTGAAACCACGGGCTGATTCCGCCTTCCTGTATCATAAAATTTGGGGTGCATGCGTCGAGATGCAAAGACGCGATCGTGCACAGCGGGCCATAGGGATTGTGTGGTTGGAAACCGACATAATGGGCTTCCGCCATCGCCGCAATCTTCTTCAACTCCAATATGCCGCCACCCTGAACAATGTCGGGCTGAATCATCTTCACAATTTGTCGGCTCAGCAAGTCGGTAAATTCCCACTTGGTGTAAAGCCGTTCACCTGTCGCCAGCGGAATGCTTACGGCCTCGGCAACCCGTTGCATCGCGTCGAGGTTTGTTGGTGGCACGGGTTCTTCGTAAACAAAGGGCCGACAGTCGGCCATCGCATTGCCGATGCGGATGGCGTCTGCGGGCGCAAGCCGTCCATGTACCTCCACGAGCAACTCAACATCGTCACCCACTGCTTTGCGAACAGCTTCCAGTTTTTTAATCGCTACGCGTTCGGCTTCTGCCGGAATAAACAGCCCGCAATGGTCAAACGGATCCCCCTTGAGCGCCGTCAATCCATTTGATACGTTGTTCATCGCAGTTTCAGCAGCCCCTTCAGGTGTAGGCCCATCCCACCTGCCATAGCACCAGATCCGATCTCTCATCTTTCCACCCAGCATTTCGTATATGGGCAGTCCCACGGCCTGGCCTTTGATGTCCCACAGGGCGATTTCTATGCCGCTTATGGCTGACATCTGCACGACACCGCCCCGCACAAAAAAGTGATGGTAGAGCGTCTGCCAGTGCTTCTCGATCTGCCAGGGGTCTTCGCCCACCAGCACCTGACCGACCTCGTCGATCTGGGTTGCAACGCTAAGCGGACCGGCGGTCGCCTCACCCCAGCCTGTGATACCTTCATCGGTTTCAACCTTCACAAACATGTAGTTGCGTGGCGGGCGGCCTTGCGGTGAAGATGATGCGGGGACTGCTTTTACCGATGTAATCTTCAAGATATTCCTCCTTGTGTCAGGTATTCGCTCATCTGGAAAGTTCCTCATCCATAGTAATCGCAAAACGCCCTTGAGGCCCATCAATTCGGCTTACCAGAAGGGATTCCAACTCGATATGCTCCCGCTCCGTCAGTTGACTCGCCAGAGGACTCGCAAGGAACTCCTTATAGGGACGAGCGGTCTCCATAAAAGGCATGATGTACATGGGAACGACGGACTGAAGCATCGCCGCCCGCTTTTTGTCCGTGCGGTTCACGCCTGCCCGATGCCAGGTTCGGGCATCATAGATGACGTAGCTGCCCGCCGGCGCCTCGACGACGTCTGCTTCGGAGCCTGTATAAGGGAGGCCCCTTGCCTGGCGAGATTCCTCCTCCCTGTGCGCATTCCCACTCCCCCATTCTGGAGGAGGTCCTTGCCCAAGCGTATGCGATCCGAGTTTGAAACAGGTTGCGCCGTTTTCACT
>JAPPAB010000071.1 GCA_026705765.1 Gemmatimonadota bacterium | reverse complement strand
GTCTGCTCGACGAGCATCTCGCCTCCGCTAACAGCAAGACCTGGGCAGGGTTCCGGAATCCGTTTCCGGAGCTTATCATGGCCGAGGATCCCGCATGACCGAAACGGCCTCGTCCGTTCGATTTTGACGGCACATTTAGAAGTCACACATCGCATTTTTTGAATACTATCTCATGTTTGCACTTAAACACGTTGGGCATGTTTATGGCAGTCGTCTTGTATTGGACTTGCCAGAATATATTGAGGCTCAGCCCGATGAAAAATGGCTGTTGCACGGGCCATCGGGAAGCGGGAAGACGACGCTTTTGCATATTATAGCTGGTTTGTTAAAGCCCTCACAGGGCAGTGTGCATATTGCCAAACAGGATATTTATGCAATGACAGAGACTGCTCGCGATCGATTTCGCGGGCAACGCATTGGCATTGTTTTTCAACAATTTCACCTGTTCCCGGTTTTTACGGTGCTGGAAAATTTGCTTATGGCGCATTATATGGCCGGTGTACAGCAGGACAAAGCGCGTGTCCAACAGGTGCTTGCGGCTCTCGGTCTCGCAGGTCGCGAACACGCTTATCCATCGGAACTGAGTTTTGGTCAACAACAGCGCGTGGCAATCGCCCGGGCTGTTGTTAACCGCCCCCAATTGCTGTTGGCCGATGAACCGACATCTGGATTGGATGACGCGCGCAGCAAGCAGGTGTTGGATTTGCTCACGTCATCGGCGCGAGAGGTTCAGGCAACTCTGGTGGTGGCGTCACATGATCATCGCATTACCGATAGTTTTGACCATTGTATTGCGCTCGATGAACAGGTGGAATTGCCCGCATGAATCTCTTCAAAATTAGTCTGGCCTATATTTATCGGCGCAAGTTGAATACATTGCTCAATATGATATTGTTGGGACTTGGAACGGGTATTGTCGTTGTTTTGTTGCTTTTTGGCGAACAATTTGAAGATAATTTGCACCGCAATGTTGAAAATATTGATGTTGTTGTGGGTGCTAAGGGCAGTCCTTTGCAATTGATTTTATCCAGTGTCTTTCACGTTGATGTGCCAACGGGAAATATACCGCTTTTAGAGGCGCGTGAACTGGCAAAAAACAGAGCGGTTGCACAGGCGATACCCCTGGCATTAGGGGATAATTATCGGGGATATCGCATTGTGGGAACGACATCCGCATACGCCAAACACTACCGGGCGGAATTGGTTGACGGTACCTTTTGGGATGCACCATACCAGGTGGTCATAGGCGCGCAGGTTGCCAGCGAGACGGGTCTTGCACTGGGCGATGAGGTTATTAGTTCGCATGGGTTGACCGCAGAAACAGCTTCTGAACAACACGAATCGCAACCGTTTCGCGTGGTGGGTGTTTTGCAACCAACGGGTTCGATTATTGACCGTTTGTTACTGACTGCTGTGGAAACGGTCTGGCTGGTTCACGAACCCCATGAAGAAGAGGGCGATGGACTGGATCACCACCTGGAGAGCCAGGCCGATGAGAACCGCGCACGCGATGTTCTGGGTTTGCCGATGGACAGTGAAGCCGATGCCGAGCGCGAAGTTACGGGCTTATTGATTCGCTATCGTTCACCCATCGCAGCCGTGTCATTCCCGAGGTATGTGAACAAAGAGACCAAATTTCAGGCTGCGTCTCCCGCATTTGAGACAACGCGCCTTTTTGCATTGCTCGGTGTGGGGTTGGAGGTGGTGCGGGTTTTTGGTGGGGTTCTGGTGTTTGCAGCGGCGTTGAGCATTTTTGTGGCGCTTTATAATGCGATGAAAGATCGGCGATACGATCTGGCTATGATGCGTGCTCTGGGGGCAAGTCGCGGTAAACTTTTTATTCAGGTGCTTTTGGAGGGGATTTTGCTTACATTTATGGGCACGGGATTGGGTTTTGTGCTTGGGCATGCCAGCACTGAGGTGATTGGCGCATGGGTGCGCGAGGCACAGCATATAAATTTGACGGGATGGATTATTTTGTCCGATGAATTCTGGCTCATTGGTCTGGCGCTTGTGTTGGGTAGTGTATCGGCTCTTATACCTGCACTTCAGGTCTATCGGACAGATGTTGCACAAACACTGGTGGAGGTATCGTGATGAATATACAACGCACGGTAATGTTTATTTTGTTATTTGCTGTGGTTTTGAGAATAGATACTGGCAGTGAGACACCGCCCTCGTCATTAGACCATCGCCCAGAGCTTCAGGAGGCTCCGTTGCCCCAGATGATGAAGGGTTCGCTTTGGGAAACCCTTGCGACGGTGAGTTATGATCCTTATGCGCCGACCTTTGTACCCATTTTTTCCGATACGTTAAAAAAAGTGAATGGCAAATACGTCGAGCTTGTCGGATTTATGATTCCGCTATCGGCTCAAAAAAAACAGGCGCGTTTTGTTTTGACTCCGTATTCACTTGGGGGATGTTCATTTTGTGCAGGTGGAGGTGGGCCTGAGTCTCTTGTAGATGTTTACCCGAGCAAACCAATTGATTTTACTTATTATCCCGTTACCGTTACAGGTCGTCTGGAATTGTTGCAAAAAGATCCTTCCGAACTCTTTTTTCGCATCAGCAAAGCCGAGGTGGTGGAGACGCGTAATATGAAAAACAATCCTGGTGATACATATTAAGTGTGTCGTTATTAGAAATAAAAAGGAGATCATAAATGGCGCGTTTGAGCTATCAAACCGCAGGTGACAAAATCGCCATTGTTCTTTCAACAATGTGTGCGATCCATTGTTTGACATTGCCTGTTGCACTTATTGCGTTTCCGTTGTTGGCAACTACATTTGTTGGCGATGAACATTTTCATGGGCTTTTGATGTGGCTGATTCTGCCTACCAGCATTCTTGCTCTTGGATTGGGGTGTCGCCGTCATAAAGATCAATTTGTCATTGGTTTCGGTATCCTCGGGCTGTCCCTTCTCGTCGTAATGGTTATGGTTGGCCATGATCTTTTTGGGGAAATAGGGGAACGGGCGGGGACCGTTTTAGGGTCGGGATTTTTGATCTCAGGTCATATTCGAAATCATCATTTATGTCGCAAAGATGATTGTGAAAAATAGGATAAACATGTGAAAGGAGACGTAAAATATGGAGAGACAAAATCCAATGCGGCTCAAAGTGATAAGTGTTATAGTGTTTGCGTTCTTTGTTTCTTGCCAGGGAGAAAATAAAGAAGATGCACACCACTTGCAACAGGCGACGGATATTCACAGGGCGATGATGGAAATTGAAAAGCAATTTGAGAATCAACTGGATAGTCTAAAGTCACTTTCACATCATGCTGTGGAAATACGCGATAGTCTTCAGGTTATCGAAAAAGACTTTGAATTGTGGGAAAAAAGTGTGGTTGAAGTGCCGGGAGATGACTCGGCAGAGGCCCATGATCACGGGCATGATCACGGGCATGAACACCATCACGAAAAAGAAGATCTACAGGTGACGCCCGAGCAAATGGTCGAGATCCAAAAAGAACTAAAATCAAATCTCGAAAAGCTGCTTTTGCGATTGCAATCGATTAGACAATTGCGAGCGCATTCCGCAGGGGACAAATAGACGCACTGATAGACAACTATTTTTGCTCGCGGTAGCCCCATATAGTATTAAAAATGAATCTCTACACCAGACATCCGTTCGTTAAAACGCTGATCGCCATATTGCTCGTCGGTGCGTTTTCCCTTGCCTTTGGGCATGTGGTTGAGCATATTGAACATGAAACCCATTGCCTCGTTTGTCATTGGGTTTATAGCTTTAGTGGTCTTATCAGTGCCATAGTCATTTTGAGTGCATTATACGCCTGTTGTTTTTTCGCTCTGCCGCACCCCACATTTTTATCCCGCCAGTTTTCCCTTTCACCTCAGAGCCGATCCCCTCCAGTAGTTTCCTGAATTAAATGGTGTACCAACTGTCTGTGGTCCGCACGTAGATAGATGGTTGCCGTTCTATCGCAATAGCTATATCTACTTTACAATTAAATCTGTACAAGTTTTATTCTTTCGCGTAATATTCAGGAGACTATCATGTTTTTTGCAAGAAAATCTTTTCAACGCACCTTTGCCGCTGTGGCAGTTCTGGCTGTCGTGGTGATCGGCGGTGGTAGTGACGGACCGACGTATCACCAGGAAGAGCATTTCGAACCCGAGGGTCTGGTTATTATAGATTCGGGCAATCGTTTTTTCCGCTATTATCAAGGGCAGATTGATGCCAGCGGTGGCCGGAAAGATCATCTCGACGCACCCCTCAATGAGGAAACACCGCACTGGAGCATCCGTTTTCTGGATGACCATGGCGACGAGATTGACCCGCCAGATGATCCGGATTTCAAATTTACATGGGCGATTGCCGATCCCACAGTTTTGGAAGTTGTTCAGGATGCCGACGATGTCGGCAAGTTTGATTTTCACCTGCGTGGTCTCAAGGTAGGCGAAACTACGATTGAACTCCAGGTCACGCACGACGATCATGTGGATTTTCGCACCATTCCCATTCCCGTGCATGTTGATTAGTAACTGCTTTGCCCTCACCCGGTCTTTCAAATACAGGGTGAGGGCTTTTTATAGGAGGTATGTTTTGAGATTTACAGCCTTCATTCTCGTTTTTGTGGTCTGCTTTTCCGCGATCAGCGCGTCGGATGATACGCGTTTGCTCGAGGGATATGTTTTTGATCACAAGACCCAACGCACAATTGACAATGTCGATATCATACTCGATGATGACGCGGTGGGTACAATAACCGATGAACGGGGCCGTTTTCTCTTGCGTCTGTCGCAGGGTGTTTATCGTCTGTCTTTTTTTCGTGTCGGGTATGGATTGGTGAGTCGGGAAATAAGGGTTTCAGGTGAGAAATTGCCCATTCTGTACATCGAAATGGTTGCCCGGGAAATTGTTGCGGATACCATTGAGGTGGTCGCCCAAAGTGCAGAGACGCGCTTTGAAGAATTGTACGAAGCGACTGGCGTGCTTTCTGGAGATGAGCTTCAGAAGAAGTACAGTCTCACGCTTGCAGAGACGATGAAAAACGAAATCGGCGTTGCCATTCGCAGCATGGGACCTGCACCTGCTCGCCCGGTTATACGCGGTCTCAGTGGCGATCGCGTGCAGATCAATATAGATGGTATCGAGACTCGGGATTTATCCGCTACTTCTGCTGATCACGCGGTTACGCTTGAGCCTTTTAATTCAGAACGTCTCGAAATTATTCGGGGACCGCGCATCCTGCTTCACACGGCATCGGCTATTGGCGGGGTTATCAATGTGGTGAAACAGAAGATACCGGAATACCATCCGCAGCGCGTTTTTGGCAGTGTTGGTGCTTATGGCGAGACGGTCAATCGGGGGTATCTCTCTGCCGCTGGGATTACCGTGCCCGTGGGTCCGCTTGCGCTGTATGCCGAGACCACGTACCGCAATACCCGGGATGTGCAAACCCCCATTGGCAGGCTTGTCAACACACCTATTGACACGCGCACACATACGCTCGGTCTGTCATATCCCACTGGCCGGGGATATATTGGTGCTTCCTTTGATCAGTTCGATACTCAATATGGCATTCCCGGTGGATTTATTGGCGGGCATCCCAATGGCGTAGATCTGGATATTGATCGCCGGATATTTGATGGCAGGGCGGCCTTCCATTTTGATCACCAGGTGCTCAGTAGTGTAGAGATGGATTTTACCAGGACCTTCTATCACCACTTCGAGTATGAATCCAGTGGCAGTATTGGGTCCGAGTTTTTGTTCCACGACTACCGCGGTGATCTCAAATTGCTTATGAACACACAGGGCCAGACGCGAAATACCGTTCTGTCCCTGGGCTTTGGCCATCATAACCTCAAATTGGGGGGGTTTGTTTTTACGCCGCCCACGCGAGAGCAATGCGCTTCATTAGGTCTCTACCACGAATTTATTTATCGCGATATCGAATTTCAAGCCTCTGCGCGTTATACGTATGCCGACTTTGATCCGCGTCCGACGACAAGGAGTCTGGCGGCTCTCCGTGTAGGTCGCACCTTTCACGCCTGGTCTGCGGCGATTAGTCCGCTTGTGAACATTACCGATCAGCTAACGGGCGGTTTCAATTTCAGCCGATCCCAGCGGGAGCCTACTATTGAAGAGCTTTATAACGATGGACCCCATCTGGCTGCATACACTTTTGAGGTGGGCAATATCGATCTCGGGGCCGAAACGAGCCTGGGCTTCGAGGTCTTTTTTCACTATCTGCAACCGGGTTTCGATTTTGTTTTGAGTGGATATTGGAACGAGTTTGATACCTATATTGCCCCGCGCAATACCGGAGAGATCAATTTTGCCCAACTTTTGCCGATTTACGCTGCCGATGGTGTTGCCGCGCGATTTTTGGGCCTGGAGATGCATCTGGGGTGGCGTTTGAATACGCGTTTGAATCTGGAATTGAACGGTAGTTATGTGCGCGGCGAGAACAGGGATGAGCATTTGCCTCTGCCCGAGATGCCACCGCTCAAGTTTGTGGGCAGTACGACATATCAGCATCCCTTTCTTACGGTTGGTGGGACTGCGGAATTTGTCGCAGGACAGGAGCGGGTGGATATATTCGAAGAGCCTACGGATGGCTATGCTGTTTTTGGTGTGTATGCACAGCGCGATATTAATACCGACCATACCCGCCATAGTATTATTCTCTCTGTTGATAACCTTTTGGATACGGAATACCGCAACCATCTCTCGCGCATTCGATCCGTGATGCCCGAGACAGGGCGGAGTGTTAAAGTGCATTACAAGATGTTTTTCTTTTAATTTAGCGGTTATTATATTTCACCAAGCCCCAATTCAGCAGACTGATCTGGGGCTTGCTCTTTTTATGGTCGAGCCCTATCTTTTGTGCTGAATATAGCGCGAAAAAGCAACCACAAAATTTTTATTTGGATTTTAATGAGCGATTTGGATACTGGTTTATCCCGTGCGTTGTCGCCACTGGGCCGCGTTTTGATGGTGCAAGGAACGGCTTCTCATGTGGGCAAGAGCGTGCTGGTGGCGGCCCTGTGTCGCATTTTGCGCCAAGATGGTCTGCGGGTGGCGCCCTTTAAGGCGCAGAATATGTCCAACAATTCCTATATTACGGTCAATGGCGGCGAG
>JAPPAB010000070.1 GCA_026705765.1 Gemmatimonadota bacterium | reverse complement strand
GATCGTCGAAAATATCGAACCTCTCGTCGCCGAACCCCCTGTGATCATGGAAGTCACGCGCCCTGAACCCGGTCGCCTTTCCGTACCAGAAGGGGTTGAGCGCGTAGATGATTTTACGATTCGGTGCAAAGGCGAATCCTTCTGGCAGGTATTTCACAACGTGGTTTACGGCAAACCCGATTTTCCAGTTCCCGCGTAATTTCTTCGCATTATAGGAGGATATATGAAAGTCAAAATAGAGAATCAATTTCGAGCGCCTTATGGCGTGCCAAACGGATTGCAACTCACTGGCGAAGGCTTGTGGATTGTAGATCAGGTGACGGATAGGGTGGCATTGATGAGCATGGAAGAGGGTATAGACGATTATTACGGCAATCGCCGCCTATTGAGAGACATCCCATCGGAATCCTCAAACACCAGTGGCATGGCTGCGGGCGATGGATCATTGTGGTTGGCGGCAAATGGGCCGGGGCAACGCTGGCGGATACCGCGCAAGACCGATGCGCCCCAGGGTGAAATATTGCGCGTAGATCCCTGTAACGGAGAAACACAGGGCCGCTGGGCACTGCCCACGGGCGGCGGCACGCACGGCGTGGAATACGACGCAATTGAACCGGGCACATTGTGGCTGACCACCTTGAAAGAACAGACCATTACGCAGATGCGCATTGCAGATTGGTCCGTCATCCGCACATTAAAACTGCCCTTGCATCGCGCACACGGCGTGGTGCGAATGGAAGAAGATTCGATCTGGGTCGTTCATACAGGTGATCGGGTCATTGTAAATCTCGATCTGGCGACAAATGCAGAACTCGATCGCATAGAAGTACCCGAACCTCATCCCGAACCACACGGCTTGTCCATCTGCGACGGTGGATTCTTGTATTGCGATGCCACATCGGGGTGGGTTGCCAAAATTTCGTGGTGATGGGACGCTTCTGTTCTCTTCCAATTAGCCCCGGTCCTCCGGGGCTTTTCTTTCTCTCAACTGAGGTACGCGATGAGTGATCGAGCAGTAATCGGAGTCGATGTGGGCACGGGCAGTGTGCGGGCAGGCGTATTCGACCTGGATGGCACGATGTTGGGCACAGCATCGTCACCCATCCTGGAATTTAATCCCAAACCCGATTTCTACGAACAATCCTCGGAAAACATCTGGGCAGAAACCGGAAAAGTCGTTCGCCAGGCCATCGCCCAAGCTGGCCTCTCTTCCGATGCCATAATCGGCATCAGCTTTGACGCAACCTGTTCTCTCGTCGTCCTGGATACTGCTGGACACCCCCTGACCGTATCTGAAACGGGCGAAACCGAACGCAACATCATCGTATGGCGCGATCACCGCGCAATAGATCAGGTAAATCGCATCAATGCGGGTGGATATGATGTGTTGCAATACGTCGGAGGCACGATGTCGCCCGAGCAAGAACCGCCAAAACTATTGTGGATCAAAGAAAACCTGCCCGAAACATGGCAAAAAGCGGGCAAATTTTTTGACCTGGCGGATTTTATGGTGTACAAAGCAACGGGAACCGACCGCCGCAGTTTATGTACCAACGTATGCAAATGGACCTATCTGGGCCATGAATCGCGCTGGGATCGCACCTTCTTTGACGCCATTGGCCTGGGCGATTTATTCGACAACGGAAAAATGACAGAAGATGTCGCACCCATGGGCGAAAATGCGGGCACACTGAGTGCAGAAGCCGCCGATTTGATGGGATTGACAACGCAAACCGCCGTAGGTGTCGGCATTATCGATGCACATGCAGGGGGCATTGGCGTTGGGGTCAGCGAACCGATTTTGGCATTGATCGGCGGCACCTCGTCGTGCCACATGGCCGTGTCAAAAGACGCGCGATTTATCCCCGGCGTGTGGGGACCTTACTTCGGAGCGATGCTACCGGATTTGTGGCTCAGCGAAGGCGGACAGAGTGCAACGGGCGCGTTATTGGACCACACCATCGAGCGATTTGGCATGGTCAAAGAAGAAGATCACTACTGGCATGTACTCACCGGAAAAGAAATCAATGCCGTGTACGCAGAACTCAACGCGTACATCGCCGCAAAAGGCGTGCGCTCAGATTGGACAGAACGGCTGCATATTTTGCCCGACCACCACGGCAACCGCTCTCCCAAAGCCGACCCCAACGCACGGGGAATGATGGATGGCTTGACCCTGGATATGTCCTACAATACACTGGCGCAAATTTATCACGCAACCATCCAGGCAGTAGCTTATGGCACGCGCAATATCATCGACGAAATGGAAAAACAAGGCTACGCAATCGAGCAGATCAATGCGTGTGGGGGCGGCACAAAAAACGAACTGTGGATACGCGAACACGCCGACGCCACACAGCGTCCCATTCATCTACCCAAAGAACCCGAAGCCGTATTACTGGGATCCGCAATCCTCGGTGCCGTCGCCGCAGGTGCCTATACATCAATCCAGGAAGCCATGGGCGCAATGTGTCACGCAGGCGAAGTCATTGAACCCAATCGAGACACCGCAGATTATCACGCCTGGAAATACGAACAGCAGTTGGCCATGTACGACCAGCACGTAAACCGACGCAACATCGACTGATTGGAAATTCGGTTGTGTTTCGCGCAATATCACATTAGCATGGAATTGTTAATTATCAACTGAGGAGATAAATCGTGAAAATCGGATACGGCACTTATGCAATGCAAACGGAAAACATCTTCGACGCACTCCCGCGCCTGCGAGATATAGGTTACGAAGCCCTCGAAATCAACACGGGGGACGACTGGCCCACCGCCCCGCACAAACTCGACACTCCTTCCCGCGAAACACTCGCCACAACCATCCAGGACCTCGGCTTTGAATCCCCTGTCACCATGGCCTTGATGCCCATCTGCACACAGGGAGATGAACGCCCGGCCATCCTCGAAAAATTTGACGCCGCCTGTATCCTCGCCAGCGACCTCGCCTTCGGCGATGCCCCCGGCATCATCGTCAGTACACTCGGCGGACTGCACGGCACCTGGGACGAAGTCAAACACACCTATTGCGATCAACTCCTCGAATTGGGCGACCGCGCAGCCAAACACAACGTCATCCTCGCAACCGAACCCCATGCGGGCCACCCGCTCGACACACCCCAAAAAGTCGATTGGCTCATGCGGCAAACCAATCACGACAACGTCAAAGTAAATTTCGACATGAGCCACTTTTACGTTGACGGTATCGACCTCCAGCCGAGCGTTGACCTGTGCGCCCCTTACACCGTCTCCACCCACATCAAAGACGGTCATCGCGTCAACGGACAGGTGCGCTATCTCCTGCCCGGCGAAGGCGACTTCGACCTCGTCGCCTACTTCAAAGCCGTCGCAGCCGCAGGCATCACCGTCCCAATCACCGTCGAAGTCACCGCGCAAATCTGGAGACAACCCGACTACGACCCCTGGCCCGTCGCCGAACAATGCTTCAGTGCACTCGACAATGCGCGCACAGAATCAGGTGTTACATAGATAAATCAAAAATTCAATCATGCCCTACAACATCCTCCTCATCCTGACCGATCAACAGCGCTGGGACTCGCTCGGTTGTTGCGGTGTAAGCGGCGTACACACCCCCAACCTCGACCGCCTCGCCAGTGAAGGCACGCGCTACGACCAGTGCTATGTCAACAACCCGATATGCACGCCCAGTCGCGCCAGCCTCTGGACCGGTAAACACCTGCCCGGTCACGGCGTCTATCGCCTGCACGATGTTCTACCCCAGGACGAAATCCTCTTTCCCTATCATCTGCGCGAAGCCGGCTACGACACCGCGCTCTTTGGCAAACTCCACGTTGCCGGTCACATGTGGGAAATGCAATACCGCCACCGCTTCGACGGCTTCAACACCTATGAATGGGCACCTGACCCCAATGGGTATCGGGGATGCGACACCGCGTACTTCCGCTGGCTTGCAGTACACCATCCCGACATTCTCCAGCGCTGGAAACGCGACGGCAACAGCATCGGCCATGTGCGCGCCGAAGCCCACTTCACCACCTGGGCCGCCGACCGCACCATCGACTATCTCCATCGCATGCAGGGCACACACCAGCCCTTCTTCTGTTGCATGAGCGTCTTTGATCCGCACAGTCCCTATACGAATTATCCCAAAGAATACGCCGACTACCTCGACATCGATGCCCTGCCCGAACCCTTTGCCGTAGATGAATCCTTTGACCATCGTCCAATTGCACACAGGCGAGAGCACAACGGGCGATCTTTCCCCTCAACGGACACCCTGCGCGAAAGCCGCATCGGCTACCACGCGGCCATCACCCTCATCGACGAACAAATCGGGCGCGTCTTGCAAACACTCAACGATACAAATTTTGCGGACAACACCATCGTCATCTTTGCCAGCGACCACGGCGACATGCTCGGCGACCACGGCCTCACCGTCAAAGGCGCGTACATGTACGACGCCTGCACACGGGTGCCCATGATCATCCGCGCACCAGACACATCCGGCGGTCAAATCATCGACTCGCCCTGCCAACTCCACGACATTGCCGCAACCGCACTCGCCGTCGCCGGATGCGAACACCCCGACCTCATGCCCGATGCCTGCGACCTCCTGGACACCAACGCCTTGCAACAACGCGGCTATGCCGTCTGCATGCACCGCAACTCGAGTACCACGCGGGGGGGCTATCACAACCCGGAATTGCACATCACCATGTGGCGAGAAAACCGCTACAAACTCAGCATTTACCACGCGCCACAACCCGGACCCGACGATTGTCCAGGCGAACTCTTTGACATGGAAACAGACCCCAACGAAATGAACAACCTCTGGTTTGACGCCAATATGTCCGACACGCGCGACCAACTCATCCACAAACTCACGACTTTTCTCGTACAACAAGACGCACAGGGACGTGCGAGAGGTAGCGAAGCCCTGCCGCCGTGATTTTGGAAAGATAGATCATGACAAAAACCATCATCATGCCCAAATACGGGCTTCAGCAAGACAACGGCACCGTCGTTGAATGGCGCGTCAATGAAGGCGACCACGTCAACAAGGGCGACATCCTCCTCGACCTGGAAACGGACAAAGCCCTCTTTGAATACGAATCGCCCGAAAGCGGTTACATCCGCAAACTCGTCGCCCAAAACGGTGAAGAAGTGCCAGTGCTCTCGGTCATCGCCATCATCACCGACGAAGCCGACGAAGCCATTGAAGACCTGACACCTGCCAGCACTGACGCCCCCACAGAGGAACCGCGCCAGATAGCGGACACAGCAGAGCGAGAACCCGCGCTGGAAGCCCCTACCCAGCGCATCAAAAGATCTCCTGCTGCCCGCCGCCGCGCCCGCGAACTCAACATTGACCTCGCCAACATCCCAGGCACGGGTCCCGGTGGCCGCATCGTACTCGCCGATGTCGAACTCGCGGCATCCGCGGCACCATCCTCCACCACACTATCGCGCATGCGTCAGGCCATTGGCAGAACCATGGCCTACAGCAAAAGCACCATTCCGCACTTCTACGTCGCCACTGAAATCGACATGACCGACGCGGAAATCTGGCGCAAAAACCTCGCAGAAACCGACGCCATCAAGCTCTCTGTCACCGACCTCTTTGTCAAAGCTGCCGCCGATGCCCTCACCCAATACCCGGCACTCAACGCCAGCCTTGACGGAGATACCGCCGTTATCGTACACGACACTGTCAACATCGGCCTTGCCGTTGGCACCGATGACGGCCTCGTCGTCCCGGTCATCCCAAATGCCGACCGGGCATTCCTGACCGATCTCGCCGACGAACGCGGCCAGCGCGTCGAAGAAGCCAGACAGGGCAAAATGCGCGGCGATGCCAGTGCCACCTTCACCATCTCAAATCTGGGGATGTACGGCATCACATCCTTCACTGCCATCGTCAATCCCCCCGAAGCCGCCATCTTAGCTGTCGGCGCAGCCATCGCTCGCGTTGTCCCCATTGGCGACACCATGACCATTGCCGTTCGCCAAATTGCAGAAGTCACACTCTCCGCCGACCACCGCCTCGTCGATGGCGTGGTCGCCGCTCAATTTTTACAGGCACTAAAACAAAATCTGGAAGACACAAACAAATTGGAAAGCTGGTTGTAAAAAGGAGCCTTTATGTCCCTACCCTCTGAAATCCTGATCAAAATGTACCGCGCCATGCTCCGCATCCGCCGTTTTGAAGAACAAATATGGGAAGTCTATACCGGCGGCCTCATGCACGGACTCGCGCACCTCTACATCGGCGAAGAAGCCGTTGCCGTGGGCGTTTGCGCTGCACTGCGCGACGACGACTTCATCACCAGCACCCACCGCGGGCACGGGCACTGCGTTGCCAAAGGCGGGAACCTCGAAGCCATGATGGCCGAAGTGATGGGCCGCGTCACGGGCCACTGCCGCGGCAAAGGCGGCTCCATGCACATCGCCGACATGTCCGTTGGCATCCTCGGCGCAAATGGCATTGTCGGCGGCGGATTTGGCATCGCCACAGGCGCGGCACTCTCAGCCCAAAAACGCGGCACCGACCAGGTTGCCGTCTGCTTCTTTGGCGACGGTGCCTCCAATCAGGGCATCTTCTTCGAAGTCATGAACTTCGCCGCAATATGGAAACTCCCGGTCATCTACGTCTGCGAAAACAACCACTACGGCGAATACACACCCACCGGAAACGTCACCGCGGGCAAAAGCATCGCGGATCGCTCCCTTCCCTTCGGCATTCCCAGCACAACCGTAGATGGCAGCGACGCCATTGCCGTGTACGAAGCCACTGCCCAGGCCGTCGAACGCGCCAGAAAGGGCGACGGCGCCACACTCATCGAATGCGACACGTACCGCTATCGCGGGCACCACGTGGGCGATCCCGGAGAAGGCTATCGCACAAAAGAAGAAATCGAATCCTGGATGGCCAAAGACCCCATCCAGCAACTCCGCACAAAAATCCTGGACGACAACATCGCCTCTGGAGCCGAACTCGATGCAGAAGAGCGCGAAGTCGAAAAAGAAATGGAAAACGCGCTCGAAGCTGCCAAAGCCGCGCCTTATCCCGATGTCGAGGAGGTCCATCAACATGTCTATGCGTGAACTGACTTATGGCGAAGCCGTCAAAGAAGCCATGGCCGAAGAAATGCGCCGCGATCCCACAGTCTTTCTCATGGGCGAAGACGTCGGCAAAGCGGGCACCGTATTCAAAGTCCTCCTCGGTTTGCACGACGAATTTGGCGACGACCGCGTCATCGACACGCCCATTGCAGAAGCGGGTCTCGTAGGCCTTGGCGTTGGTGCTGCACTTACCGGCTCGCGCCCCATTGTCGATATCATGTTTGGCGACTTCATCACCCTGGCAATGGACCAGATCGTAAACCAGGCCGCCAAACTGCGCTACATGTCCGGTGGTCAGGCCATCGTGCCCATCACCATCCGCTCCACAATGGGCGCGGGACGTTCCTCTGCCGCGCAGCATTCGCAAAGCTTGCACGCCTGGCTCGCGCACATCCCCGGCCTCAAAGTCGCCATTCCCTCCACACCCGCCGACGCCAAGGGCCTCTTCAAAACCGCTGTTAGAGACGACAACCCCGTCGTCATTTACGAGGACAAAATGATGTACGCCCTCAAAGGCATGGTACCCACAGAAGAAGACTACACCATACCCTTTGGACAGGCGCACATCAAACGCGAAGGCGACGATGTCAGCCTCATCGCCACATCGAGCATGGTTCACGTCGCCCTCGAAGCTGCCGACGCCCTTGCCGAACAGGGCATAAGTGCCGAAGTCGTTGACCCGCGCACCCTCGTTCCGCTCGACAGAGAAACCCTCATCGAATCCGTAGTCAAAACCACCCGAGCCGTCATCATCGACGAAGGCTATAAAAGTTTTGGTATCACAGGGGAAATCGCCTCCATCGTCTATAACGGCGCCTTTGACTACATCGACGCACCCATCGTCCGCCTCGGCGCAATGGACGTACCCGTACCATTTAGCAAACCCCTCGAAGACGCCACAATTCCCACGCCCGAAGATGTGATCAAAGCCGTGCAGGCCATGAAAATCAAATAGCACTCACAAAAAAAGCCCGGCAATCTGCCGGGCTTTTGCATTGTACAATAAAAAAATGCCGAGGACGGGACTCGAACCCGTACGGGCGATTAGCCCAAGGGATTTTAAGTCCCTCGTGTCTACCAATTCCACCACCTCGGCACTGTATAAAAAAAATAGGTAAAGGTATCCTGCTTGTCAAACGCACAATTTCTTTCTTTCAGGACTTACCCATCCACTCGTTCGGCCAGCGCACAGGTGGCTGGCGTTCCATCTACCTCTGCAAACACTCTTCCAAATTCCTCCCGAGAAACCTGCCGCGTATTCTCTCCGCGATACTGAAATTGCAGTGCCCTGCGGCGGTGCGGACTGCGGTTTGGAGGCGTCTGATGGGGTAGCATCGCCGAAAAGATCATCGCCCCTCCCGCCTTCATTTCCAGTGGAACCGCATCGCTATAATCCAACCGACCTTCCACAATCTGACAGTCAATCGTATGTACGTGTTTGAATGCCTCGCCCTTATGTCTGCCGGGCAACACATGCATGCACCCATTCTCCACCGTTGCGTCGTCCAGCGTAATCCACGCTGTAGCAACCGCCTCTAAAGGCAACCAGTCAAAATAGGCATTGTCCTGATGCCAGGGCTTTTCCGATCCGATAAACGGCGGCTTGGAAAGAGCCATCTCGTTTTTCAAAACCACCTTCTGCTCCAGAACGCGTTCCACAAATCCCTTGATACGCGGATGTTCGACCAGAGCTCGAAACGTGGGATGCGCCTGATGATACCCATGCAGCTTGCGAAATTTAAGCTCGGCTTCGGCATTTGCCAATGAAAGAGGGTCTGCAACACTTGACTCAAAGTGGATACCGAACTCGCCATCCAATTCCTGCACCTGAACGCCAGCATAGTTCCCCCTTGTCCCGGGTTTTTCTTCCCGAACCCGTGCCCGTCCCGCGCGTGCCTCGTCCATCAGCCATCCCGTGATCTCGCTCAAAGCTGTCCGAGCGGCCTCGACCTCTTCGGCAGTCAACACATTTTCAAATGCGAGATACCCATCCCGGTGAAATTGCGCCACCAGGCCATCGCCCAGGGCCTCTGGACAATCCGGTAAACGCGCTATCGACACAGACATCTTACCCTCCTGCATTACAAAATATCAGATACTGTTTCCAACTCAATCTAAAGCATTTCAACGCGGTTGACAAGAAAATCGAAACAAATAACCGGTCAATCTCATCATCGAAATTGACCGGTTGATTTTTGGAGGTGCCGGGCGGATTCGAACCGCCGATAAAGGCTTTGCAGGCCTCTGCCTTACCGCTTGGCCACGGCACCCAATACGCTGAATTTAATCCGCGAAGCGTTAAAATACCGTACTTTATATCTAATGTCAAGGGGGGTCAACGCGCAGCCCAGTTAATACCGCGCCGCTGGATCTCTTTTGCCTCTGGCACATCAAAATCCACGGCTTTGTGCCCCAGAGAAGAGTAAAACACCCGCCCTGAACCCCACATGCGTTTCCAAACCACCGGCATCACACAACCATTGACCCAGGGGGCCACATCGGTCTCAAAAGTCGTCGTCACCAGCACTTCATTACCCGGATCGGTATGCATATAATACTGCTCGGAATGCATCGCAAAATCGCTCAGCCCCGCCACAATCGGATCATCCGCTTTTTCCGGCACAATATTGACCTCATAATCGATCACCCCACCCGGATGCGACACCCACTGCCCGCCCGTCATCCACTGATAGCCCGTATTATTGCGAAACGCATCGCACATCCCACCGTGCCACCCCGCCAGTCCAACACCGCTCTTAACCGCCCCTTGAAGCCCCTGCTCCTGTTCTTTCTCAATACTCCCCATCGTCCAACAAGGCACAACCACGCTCAGTTCCGACATGTAATCCGCATCCGTATAAACATCCATTGAATCGCGAACATCCACATCAAACCCATCTGCTTCCAGCAACGGCGCAAAAATATCCACACATTCCTTTGGCTCATGCCCTTGCCAACCACCCCATACCATCAAAGCTTTCCTGCTCATCTTTGTCTCCTTTTTGGAAAATCTATCAACTGCCCAGCGTAAAAGCCAGGCCTCGTTCTTCTGCTGTTTTCTTCAAATCATTTAACGTAACGACATTCAACGGTATGCCCTGTTTGCGATACGCATTCCGCCGCAGGGCTTCGGGTTCACCAGGGGCAAATAGCCGATCCACCCCAGGTGCCCTTTTGCACGCATGAATCTGCTCAATCGCCTTGTCAACCCGCGCTTTGAATCTCGCCACATCTTCAAAAGCACCCACCTGAATAGCCGCTACAAAATGACCATCTTCACCTGCCTGTGGTCCATCTTCCATATTGCCCAATTCCGTGCCATAGCTCGCGCCGGATAACATAGAAGACAAAATCCCCATCACCATGGCCAGTGCCACACCCTTAAATTGCCCAATCGGCATCAACAGGCCATCTATCGCCTTTACGGGATCGGTCGTCGGCACCCCGTCCGCATCCATAGCCCATCCTTCTGGCAGGGTCAGTCCTTTTTGTTCATATACGCGAATTTTCCCATGCGCAGAGCCAGAAAACGCCGCGTCAAAAACAATGGGAAATTCCCTACCCGCGGGAATCGCCACACTCAAGGGATTAATACCCAGAATACGCTCAGCACCTCCCCAAGGAGCCATTGTGGGCAGGGCATTGGTCGTCGCAATCCCAATCATATCGCAATCCAACGCCATACGCGCAAAATACCCCACGGCACCACAGTGATTACTGCCCCGAATCCCCGCGGCCGCTATACCAATATCCCGAGCGCGAGCAATCACCCGCTGCATCGCAAACGCCGCCCCAATCTGCCCCATAGAATTGCCCCCATCCACCACCAGACACGCCCCATTATCCTTCACCACCTCGGGTTTGCCATTTGGATCCACGCCATCAACCGTCAACTTCCTCACGTATTCGGGAACGCGCAATACCCCGTGCGAATGCACCCCGCCGAGATCTGCATCCACCAGCGAATCCGCCAACAGATGTGCATCCCCTTCACACATCCCACACGTCTCAAAAATCGCCTGCACCAGATCCAGCAGCGCCCCAGCAGCCACACGCCTTTCATTCTCCATTGCACTATCTCTCAATGCTTACACGCTACATGCCGGTCTTTGTATATCCCCTTTAGAAACTTTTCGGGATTGAGTTCCTCCGGCAAATAATGCCAGGCCGTGCTATAGCGCGTGCGATTGCTGTGGTTATCATAAGCACCGTGCAGGAGATTGGCGGAAAACAGAACAACCGTACCAGCGGGAATGACCAGATCCACAGCCTGCGATTCATCGACCTCTGTCCAACGGCCGTGCCTACCTATATTTTTCTGGTGCTCGAAAATCTCGCCCATCCGGTGGCTACCGGGCACCACCCGCAAACACCCATTCTCCAAATCTGAATCTTCCAGATAAATCCCGCAACTGATAATGCGATCCGTATCAGTTCCAAAATAAAAATTATCCTGATGCCACCCCGTTGACGTACCGCCATTGGGCAACTTCGGAAAAAACTTGGTACCAAACACATCGATATTTTCACCAATCAATACCGCCACGCGGTCTAAAATCACCGGCTCACGCGCCAGTTCCAACACGCGGGCATCGACCACGCAAACACCCTGAATTTTGTGCAACAAACCCGCCCGGGGGTCACCGTGCTCGTCCAACTCGAGCGTCCAGTGCGGGACCTCCCCGGTCAGTTTGCGCCCCTCTGCGACCAGTTCATCAAACACCTGCTTGTAATAGGCCAATCGCTCGCCTTGAATCAGGCTTTCAAAAACGAGATACCCATCTTCTCGAAACTGCTGCACCTGTTCGTCAGTCAACATGAAAAACCTCCCTGTCTCATTTCTCACTGCGAATTTCCCGATTCAACTTCGCGGCCTTCACCAACCCGCGCTCCAACAATTGGTAATAGGCTGCAGAATCCATCGTCGCTTTTTTCTTCACCAGAGCCTGCACCTCGTCAATCGCCTTGCCATAAGCTGCGACAAGCGCGGGCGAAGCGCCTTTGGGAACGCGAAAATTGAGCAAAAAACAACGGTCTGCCAACATGCCATCGCCCGCGTCGATATCGGACAGACGCGTACCCAACCCATCGCCATTATCGTCCAAAATCGCGTTCTCTGTCGCAATCAGCCCCTCACTCAAAAACCAGGCATCTGTCAGTGAAGACGCCTGGGTGCAAATCTCCAGAACCGAAATGCGGTCATCGCGATTTTGATCTGCACTACCATCCTCCAGTGCCTGCACGAAAAAACGCATAAATTGCGTGGCATTGCGCTGATCTGTACTGCGCGTACTCGCGCATATAATACGCCCATCTCGACTCAGAGCATTGACAAAAGGCGCACTCATCGACGCGCCATTGACCACAATAATGCGCCGCGCAGATAATATCTTCAAAAACCCATCCAGATCCTCCGCTGTCAAATCCGCACCCGGAATATTCAACTTGCCAACCTGGCGCCGATAGCTCCCGTGACCAATTAAAAAAATGAACACATCGTCACCCGACGTTATCCGCTCCGACAAACTGCGGAATACATTGCGGATGCCTTTTATTGATGAATTACCATCGGCATTCTCACCCGTCTCATTCACCAATAGCACATTTGCCGCGGGATGCTCGCATCGATCAATCAGCACCCGGCGCAAACGCTGCCCCCAATCATCAAACCGCTCGGAATACGCGTCCTCTCCACCACTACCGCTGATGATCACATCAAAAACAGCGGCATTTGTCTGTGCCAGCATCAACACCCAAATTGGGAAAACCCATAATTTCATGGCTCCCCCCGCTTCCGTCTCAAATACCATTCAACGCAAAGCAACAACACGAGTAGAATATAAAAAGGCGGAAAATGCCACAACGGAAAACGATCCAATCGCGCATGAGCCTGATCGGTATAGGGAATCTGCTCAGCCAATTCGTCGAGCGCGTCCAACTCGATAAATTTGCCCCCCGTATGTGCAGACAGGCGTTTTAAAAAATCGGGATTATAACGCGCAGACAAAAACTCGAGATGATCTGGTCGCGCCAGCACAGCCGCGTCCAACTGCCCAACATCTGCGCCATCGGAATCTCGCGCCGTGAGCCTTACGCGGTGCAATCCTGCTTCTGTAGCCTCAAAAGTCGCAGAATACGCACCCACCTCAGCAATAGATTCAGAAATCGGCAATCTAACCGTCCCACCATTCGGTATCTCGACCTGCACATCAACGGACAGCCCTTCGCGGGGTTCAAAAAGAGAATCGCGCACCACAAACTTCAAATCGCGCACATCCCCTACCACAACATCCTCGCCGCTATCGATCATCGTCACAGGCTCTGGCACCCGCATCGCCAGCAAACGCGCCAACTGCCGCCAGAAGCGTTCATGAGCGGCATCTTCAACATTCTGCATCATCTGCCACTGCCACGTCTCGCCCGTACCCAGCGCAGCACTCAAACCCTCTCCATACCGCTGCCAGGCAAACAGCGGCTGTCCATCCACAGCCTCAGACTCGGCATCCACCGTCGCCATCACTGTTGCGCCAGCGCGCACAGACGCAAACGCATTAATCCCGTAAAGCGCGGACAAATTCGCCCACTGACCGGCATTGACTTCTGCGTCTTCGCTCAAAGACCAGACCCCGGACAATACGCCTTCAATCGTCGGCTTAGCGCGAAAAGCCACATCGTCGTAATCGCCCGCAGGACCCAACACAACGGGCAGCTTGTAGTCAGGGGCCAGTTCGGTCGCCCGGGTCCGG
>JAPPAB010000069.1 GCA_026705765.1 Gemmatimonadota bacterium | reverse complement strand
ATCATGCAGAAAATGATCAAAAGTATTTTCGTTCTGTTCTTATTGGGATTTTTCACACAGGCACAGGCAGAGGAGAACTGCAATGGGTGGGGCACAGAAAAATATTTCAAGACAGCGACCCTTGAGGGCGTGACCGCATGCCTTGACGCAGGTATTGATCCCAATGCATGGCAAAAAGATGATCGGACGCCCCTGCATAATGCGGCAGCGAACAGCGAGGATCCAGGTGTTATCAAAGCCCTGATTGATGCGGGCGCAGACCCTATGGCACTGAAAGAAGGCTGGACACCCCTACATAGTGCGGCTGGGAACAGTGAGAATCCGGATGTTATTAAGGTACTGCTTGATGCGGGCGCAGACCCCAATGCGAAGGACGACGACAACCGAATGCCCCTGCATTGTGCGGCTGCGAGCAACGAGAACCCAGATATTATTGTGGTGCTGGTTCATGCTGGCGCAGATATTAACGCGCGGCTTAATGAACACGGAAACACGCCGTTGGTTTTGGCGAAGCTGAACAACAAAAATAAAGCCGTTATCGAGGTTTTGCGCGATGGTGGCGCGAGGGGGAAACCACAGGAAGAAGTCGGTTTCCTCAAGACAGCCGCCGCACTTTTAGGTGGTGCTGCGATTATGTATGCTGGCAAAGACGCAGAAGACCAGGAGGCGGTTGCAAGGGCTGTACGCGAGTACATGAAAGGTGTGATAAACGAGCAACCTGCTGGGACTATCAACCCAGCTGCGACATCCTCGCAGTCTCAGCGCGGACAAGCGCACGGGCAAGACCAGTTGCAACAGGCACTTCTCAATCTCGAAAAGGTGTGTGGGGAAAAATACCAGGGTAAGTTTTCGGACAGTGACCACGCGCGGTTTTACTGCCTGGCCGCTTTCAATGACTACTGTGCGCTCAAGAGAGCGAAAAGTGACGAGGCCATAAGTAAATTGCGGGCGAGCCTGCAACAGAATTGTACGGCACTGAAAAAGGATGGGCTGGAGAGTAAGTGTCCGTATTGTAAATAGCAGTATCACAAACAAAAGGGAGGACCGTCATGAAAGGTTTAGCCGCGATAGTATTCATATTTTTTGTGGGATCGGAAAGTGCTTATGCAAATGGGCCTGTCCCAAACCCAACGAAACCACCGGCGGATACCACTGATGTCCCAAACCCACTGAAAGTACCAGGCGATACTATTTATGTCGTAGCCCAACCGAAAGTACCGGGCGATACTATTTATGTCGCAATCCAAGTCGAAAACCAAAAGTCCCTGAACGAGATAAACGGTCTCCAGGAAAAAGTTCTGAATAACAAGGGGGATACTGTTAGCTGGTGGCTGAACTTGATCGCTATAGTTCTTGGATTTTTTGCCTTTATGGTTCCCCTTGCCGGTTACATCGCCTTCGGTAGATTCAGAGAAATAGAACGCGACGCAAAAGACGCAAGCGGCAGAATAGGTGAAATCAGAGACAATGCACAAAGAGAAATTGACAAAATAATAAAAGAAGGCAACGAACAGATAGAGCGGTTCAAAAACACCACCTCCGCCCCCCCCCAAAGTGCCGAAAAGAATATCGCTGATGATTCCTCGCCGCAACCAGTCAAACTAAACAAAAAATATATTGCTGCTTGGATTGCTTGGCCTTTATGTGTGGTTGTAGCTGATTTTTTGTTTGATGGATGGCTTAAAACCATTTCATGGATTTTTTGTGCGATATATTTTGCCGTCTTGGTAGTCGGGACGATTCTTAGAGCGGAGAAAGAGGGCACGTTCTCGGAACGGGTTTGGAGATTCTATAAAAACAAAACTGCACATATTCCTCTGCTTATAGGTGGCATAGCGTGGATTTGTTTGAGGCTATTCGGAGAGCTTAATATGGGCGTCTTAGATTTGCTTCACCTTGTAGTCAAATTAGATGCAGGTCTCCAGTTTCTCATTATCGGAATCTTCGGGTACCTTCTATTGTACATTTATTCTGGACGGAAATGATAGGAGACCCCATGCGAACACTCACCCCCTTTCTCATCCCCGTCTTCTTGTCCCTTTCCGCGGTCGCGTCTGCTGCCGACTTGACCCACATCCCGGACAAGGACTTCGATACACTGAAAGCCGCCGGAAACATAGCCCCTACCGGCATCTGGTCGGATGGGACGACTATGTGGGTAGCAGACTATTGGGGCGATAAAATTTACGCCTACAACATGAGAACCAAAGCCCGTGACCCGGACAAAGACTTCAATACCCTAAAAAACGCTGGAAATACCGCTCCCCTCGGCATCTGGTCGGATGGGACGACCATGTGGGTAGTGGACTTCGGGGGCCGCATTTATGCCTACAACATGAGGACTAAAGCCCATGACCCGGACAAGGGCTTCTATCTCGCCGTAGAACACGACGTCCCTGAAGGAATCTGGTCGGATGGGACAACCATGTGGGTGAAGGAAAGCTCTTACCAATTCGATAAGATTTATGCCTACAACATGAGGACTAAAGCCCGTGATCCGAACAAAGACTCCGATCTCGCCATAGGAAATACCGATCCCGAGGGGGTCTGGTCGGATGGGACAACCATGTGGGTAGTGGACAGGAGCGATAAAATTTATGCCTACAGTGGTCTAGCCGCCGTCAGTGACCAGGGCGTCGGGCGCGACCAGGGCATTCAGGATTTTTCAATGAAAATCAGGGGTACGAGGGGGAGCCTTGAAATTTGCGTGCGTGACCACGATTGCGAAGATGGGGATGAGATCAAGGTTGATGTGGACGGCAGGACGATATTTTCCGGGGAGATTGACAACGAGTGGAACTGCTACACGCTGAATGTGTGGGCAGGGGCAGTCTATATAGTGGAATTGACAGCCCTCAACGGCACAGGATACAAGGGAGACTGTAGCTACATAGACGCGAACACGGGCGAGATCCGCGTTACAGGCGAGAATGTGGAAACGCAAGTGTGGCGGCATCGCGGGGGCAAGGGATCAATGGCGGGGATTATCGTTGAGACGGCGAGGTGATAGCAGGGAAAGGGGTTCAGTATGTGGCGTAAATTTGTTGTACTGGCCGTTGTGGTGGGTTTCTCGATGGTGTATTCAGCATATTCGCAACCGAGTTTTCCAATGCCTGATATGGTGGTGATACCAGCGGGCAGTTTTCAGATGGGCTGCGTGTCGGGCATAGACTGTTACGACGATGAGAAGCCTGTGCGTGAAGTGAAGATAGACTCGTTTGCCCTATCGAAGTATGAGGTGACGTTTGAGAAGTACGACGCTTTCACGGATGCGACGGGACGCGAGCGGGCAAACGATGAAGGTTGGGGACGCGGTCGGCGTCCTGTGATTAATGTTTCGTGGTATGACGCGATAGCGTACACAGAATGGCTATCGGATCAGACGGGGAAAACCTATCGCTTGCCGAGCGAGTCGGAGTGGGAGTATGCTGCGCGAGCAGGAACGGGGACTGCGTATAGCTGGGGGGATAGCATAGATTACGACCGTGCCAATTGCGACGGTTGCGTTAGTGCATGGGATGGTGAGAAGACAGCACCAGTGGGATCTTTTGAGGCGAATGCTTGGGGTGTGTACGATATGCACGGGAATGTGAGTGAGTGGGTACAGGACTGTTGGAGACCCAGCTACAGGGGCGTGCCAACAGACGGTTCTGCGGGGGTACGTGGAGACTGCAATAGGCGCACGATGCGTGGTGGATCGTGGGCCAACAAGCCGAGGATCTTGCGCTCGGCGACTCGCCTTACATATTCCTCCGGGGCTCGGTACAACTTCTACGGTTTTCGTGTCGCCAGGTCTTTTTAGTTCTTGATTCTTTACCGCATCTTTCGTCTTCGCCGCATAAAAATTGATGACAGGAGACACTCATGCGAATGTTTATCGGCTTTTTCATTCCGGCCTTATTGGGATTCTTTGCGGTTGCATCTGCCCAACTGCCGCCAGAGATCATAGCAGACAAATATCTGATGCAGGCAGAACAGTTACATGCGAAAAAAGACTATGTGGCTGCGCTCAATATGATGGATAAGGCCATTGCGCTGCAAAAAGAACATAATCTCACATTGCCGGTCGAATTTCCCTTCAAGTATGCACAGGTTGCCTTTTCTGTAGGCTCAATGCAGACCGCGCTTGACGCGGTGAGCAAGTATCTGTCAGTAGGGAGGGGGAGCGTGTTCTACAAAGAGGCACTGGCGTTGCTCATCGAGATTGAGGAGAAGATTGAGGAGGAGATTAAGAAGTTTGAGTTTTCTCCTGAGAAGACGTGTGACGGAAAGCCATTGCGCTCCAGTTGTTGGATGGTGTTGGCCAGCCACCCTGAATGCTATGTCTGGGAAAGCGAGTACTATGACGGCCAGACTGTAACCTGGTCTGGCGAATGTTCAGGTGGCTTTGCCGAAGGCGAGGGAACACTTGTCGAGATTCATACGAGTGAATACATAGGAGTAGGAAAAATAGAACTAACAGGACGCCTTCAGAATGGCAAAATGCACGGACAATGGATCATCCGTACACATCACGGGCGCTTTGGGACAGTAATTGAAAAAGGCCCTTATGTGAACGGTAAGAGGCACGGACTATGGGCCACGCTTTACGGGGAAAGCGAATTTGGCAATTGCGACTTTGAAGGCCCTTATCTCAATGACAAACTGCACGGGGAATGGGTCTATCGTGCGAGGGATGGACGGCGCGTCGGGGGTGGCACTTATGTGGACGGTAAGGCGCAAGGGAAATGGATCGACCCTTTCTGTTCTGACGGAACACAATGGGAAGGCCCTTATGTGGACGGCAAGCGTCACGGGCAATGGGTCTATCGCCGTGCGGACGGGACTATCGGAGATAAAACAACGTATGTGAACGGCGAGGAGCAATAGCCTTTGCAGAAGATTCCCAGTCACGTTTGTGGACAGGGAAAGCAGTCTATGTCCTGGATCAAAGCTACGAAAAGCTGTACCAATCACAGGCTTGAACCCCAAACTCTAAATACTTCACTAAAACGGGAGAACTCCACACATGTAGTAATCCACGTTGTGGATTGGCGTGTTTGGAATGAAATTTCGGCAGATAAACAGAAGATTTCTGAGTTGCTATTTTCTGGCTTGGTAACATACTCAATTGATGTAGAATCCGGTATAGATGAGTATGAAAGATTTAGCCTGACTATGCCAGAAAATAAGAGTTTAAACGAACTACTTGATATGCGGAGATGTAGTCGTCCCTCCAACAGCGATAGTGGTTCTTCGGCGGGGATAACGGAAGGGGCAAGCCAACATCTATCAGGCGTTAATCAATACCATGACCAATAATCCCGGTATGGTCAATGGTGTTTTCTATTGGGATAATTGGATAGCCAGTGATGATCTCTATACGAGTTGGTGGGTAAATCGCCGACGCCGAAGTTTTGCCATTCTCGGAAAGCCAGCCGAGGAGGTCATGCGGGCGGCATATAAATCCTACAAGTAACCGAAATTCTGGCGTATTGTAGGGCGGGCTGAACGATCCGGACGGGGTGCCGGTATAATATCTGGGATAGGTCAGGGAGATCGGCCCGTAGAGGACTTTATACACGGCCATATCACACAGGAGGGCAACATGGAAAGATGGGAACGGTGGGTAAGTTTGGGTAGTTTTTTTATCGTTGTCATAAGTGGCGCGTTCTGGTTTGGGCGCTGGGAAGCCCAAGAAAGCAAAGCCTTAGAGAGAATCGACAAGGCTAAGGACGAGGCGATTGGAGAATTCCAAGAGACATTGAAAAAAACTTTTTCATATCCCGATACTACAACCTATGAGTGGAACCAAGGGGATGAGGAAGTTAAAATGATCAGGGTAAGGGAAGGCCTTTGTT
>JAPPAB010000068.1 GCA_026705765.1 Gemmatimonadota bacterium | reverse complement strand
AGTTCAGCCCCCATATCTTTGCGGATCGCCTGGCTTGCCGGTTGGACACTTGCCCCATCAGCATAAAGGCGCATGAAGACCTTATCCAAATAAAGGAAAAATCCCAATAAGAACAGAACGAAAATACTTTTGATCATTTTCTGCATGATTGACCTTCCTGTCATGATGTCGCCTACAAAACAGACCCGTTTATTTGCAGTACGAACACTTACTATCTGCCCCAACACTTTTCAAAACCGCACAGTTTTGTTGCCAGCTCGCACGCAATTTACTTATGGCTTCGCTACTTTGCGCTCTCTTCAGAGCGCAGTAGTCATTGAAAGCGGCCAGGCAGTAAAATCGATAGTGGTCATTATCCGCAAAATTACCCTGGTATTTTTCCCCGCACACATTCTCAAGATTTAGAAGTGCCTGTTGCAACTGATCTTGTCCTTGCCCCCCCTGAGGCTGAGAAGATGTCCCAGCCGAATTGATATTCCCATCAGGTTGCTCACTTAACACACCTTCCATGTACTCACGTACAGCTTCTGTAACCGCCTCTTGGTCTTCGGCGTCTTTGCCGGCATACATAATCGCGGCACCGCCTAAAAGTGCGGTAGCTGTCTTACCCAAGCCAGAGTCGCTTTCTTTTTTTAACTCTTCTTTTCTTCTCGCTCCAACATCGCGCAGGAGCTTGACAACAGCCGATTTCTCCCTCGACGATCCCCATCCCATCACTTTATCTAAAGGCAGGTCGCCACCAAAGCCCTGTGCATTAACATTGGCTCCGGCATCGACCAGAATCTTGATACTCGCTGGATTCTTCTCGATAGCCGCATGATGTAGGGGTGTTCTGTTATTGGTGTCATGCACATCAGGGTTAGCCCCGGCATCAATCAAGACCTGGACGACGGCTGGATTCCCGTTGTACTCGACCGCATGATGCAGGGGTGTCGAATTAAAATCAGTCCGCGCCTCCAGGTTAGCCCCGGCATCAATCAGGATCTTGAGGATGTCCGGATTCTGGTTGTACTTGGCCGCCAGATGCAGGGGTGTCCGTTTATCTTTATCCTTCGCCTTCAGGTCTGCTCCGGCATCAATCAGGGCCTTGACGAGGTCCGGATTTTCATTGTGCGCGGCTGCTACATGCAGGGGCGTCCGTTTATCTTTGTCCTTCGCCTTCAGATTGGATCCAGTATTGATCAGTGACTTGACGAGGTCCAGACTCTTATTGTACGCGGCTGCCCAATGCAGGGGTGTCCATTTATCCTTTACTCTCGCCTTGTTGGCTCCGGCATTGATCAGGATTTTGATAGCGGGTAGATTATTGAAGGAGACTGCCCAATACAGAGGCGTCCTGTAATCTTTGTCCTGTGCCTCTATGTCGGCCCCGGCATTGATCAGAGCCTTAATAACATCCAGATTCTCAGTATTTTTCGCCGCGCGATGTAATGGCGTAGCACCTGCATCATCCCGCGCGTTCAGGTCAATACCTGTGTCAAGGCAGGCCGTCACCTCCTCAAGGGTCGCTGTCTTGAAATAGTCTTCCGTATCCCATCCCTTACAACTCACCGCTGTCTGTACCTTATTCATCAACGCCAGAGCTTCAAGATAGTGCTGGCCTTCGCGTCCTGATACCGCCAGATATCTCAAGACCGATTCGAGTGCCTGCTCGGGCAAATCTACGGCGTCTGCCGCTTTCGCATATCTGAAGTGGAACTCATTCGGCAAATCCAGTTCGTGCTCTTTCTGAAGGTTGCGAATGTTTTGCATCGCATCTCTGGCCCGGTTGTGGTCACCACCCCGAATGGATTGCTCAGCTTGCAGCAGGTAGGCGTCCACCCTGATCTCTGGCGGCAGTTGGGCAGATACAATCGTGAAGAAGCCCAGTAAAAATAGGATGAAAATACTTCTGATCATTCTCTGCATGATTTGTCTCCTAACGCGATGCAAATTATAAATGCAAAAAGCGTGCCAATATGCGCGTTGTTAGAGAGGGCGATACCCGTAAAGGGTTGTTTTAAAAAAGAAAAAGAGCCAATCTGACTATATAATAACATCGCAGAATAGTCGGATTAGCTCTTACACAAGACTGTATATGGTCTTATGAGAGACGTACTATGGTCTCAATAGTCCCGAGACCAATGTGGTGGAGAGGTGTGGCGCGTTGGCAATTGCTTGTTCAGGCCGGTGACACGCCCCTTGTCGAAATCCCTGCTCGAAAGCCTGACGTTTCAACTATAGAAAGTAAATAGCCAGCGTAATGATCACTATAAGATGTGCAAGCTATCCAGTGACGGTTTTGCCAAAGGAATCCACGAAGATGAGGAAGTCGGAAAAGTCAACCACCCCATTGCCGTCAAGATCGTATTTTGGATCGAAGTTATCCTGTCCGGCCTGGGTTCCAAACACCTGGACAAAAAACAAAAAGTCTTCGAATGCGACCCGTCCATCGCCATCAAAGTCGGCAGAGATAAGGGGGGTATCCTGTACCTCAAAGCGGATGATTTCAGTGAAGTTTTCCCGAAGGATGTTCCTTGCCTTGTCCCATACTGTCATTTCAGCAAGTCCCCACGTTCCAGGGATACTTCCAACGGGCAAGATAAACGTTTTATGGTGGGTCTCATAGACAGCCGGATCGCGTGTAAAATAGACTTTGTAAAAATCCGAATCATAATGCCTGAAGTGGTGCATCACCCCGTTGGGATCCCGCAAATACATATTTGTTAACCTGTACCCGCTGATGTCGTCCTTCACTCTGAAGGTAATATCGACTTTTGTTTCGCCATTTGGTGCTTCCGGATTGGTCGGTTCTGCCTGAATAGTGATCTGGTTCAAATCGAGCACGGGTGGGGTGTCATCCGGATTTGTCGTTTGGACATCAATGGTGGCGGGTGCTTCATCTATTGCGACACCTTCGAGGTTTAAACGTTGTCCCGGATCGGTGAAATAGACACCCCTCTGATTCAACGCAATATCCTCCATTAAGATGTAATTGATTTCGTAGATCCCGTGTGAGAAGTAATCCGGAATTTTGAATTGAACACTCGCTTCACCAGTCTGTGGATCATAATTTCCATTTTCCTCCGCGCGTCGAGAATGGGTTTCGGCATTCGCATCGTTTAGCTGTGCATAGATTCGTCCTATACCAATTTCTTCAAAAAGCCTCCAGCGTGCGGTGAGAATTTGCAAAGATCTGCCTTCTGTCGTGCCTTGCGACAATGAGAGTTGCATTGAATTTTTGATGTACTCCGGTGGTTTATCATCTGCGAGTGGGTTGTTGAGGTAGAGCTTCCAGCCAAAATCGGCCTGGGACTCGTGGCGTTCATTGCCCTGGGCATCCCTGAGGGTAATTTGATCTGGACCCCAATAGCCATGCGCCGCGTGTTTGGATAGTGTTCCAGTGCCTCTCAAGACGTGACCCGCATTGATGTACCTGCCATCGGAGCTTGCAGGATAAAGCCAGATGTTAAAGAAGGTTCCTTTTGGGCTGTAAATTCTCAGGTGTGATGCTTGGGCAGTGTCAAAGTCATTTTCCCGGTGAAGCTCAAGCTCTATTGTTATGTCCTTATCCTCTTCTGGTTCGCCTGCAACCTGTATATCAACCCGGATGATTCGACCGGGATACACCAAATCGGGATATAGATTATAGACCTGAAATGTCAAATCTTCGCGTATCCGAGAGATGTACCGCGTGCCGTGCATGACCCGATCCCGTATAAATTCATATTTGGCAGGAGAACGCGAGCGCAACTTGTCGGGATTTACAATGTAATAACTGATGGTTTCTGCCATGTCCTCATTCGGATTTTTACCGTGTGCATAAGCGGATACAAACTCGGTCTGTTTGGTCGTTGACCAGCCATCTGTATCATCCAGACTTTCATACCAGCCACCGAGTTCAATCCAGTCCTGTTTGAGTTGATCGTCAAAGAGGTGTTCCCATAAGAAGTGCGCTTTTTCGTGAAGGATTAAGCGGTGGATGTAGTCGAGGCCCTGTCCCTTAAAAGCAGACTCCATGAACTCAATATAGCCCTCGGTCGCCCAAGCTACAGCAGGCGCAGTGGGATAAAGATGAACTGTGCGGCACGACCTGTATTGGCTCATCTAAGAACATGACCTGCACGGGTTGAACGAGGGTGGCCTTATCTACCCCTTCGTAGGTTGTATCGGTTTTCCAGGTATAGGTGAATTGTGCAAGAGAGTGTCCACTGAAGATGAGTATTAGCAGGAAGATCATGCTGCTCAGGCAGGTAAATTTTGAGATGCGGTGATGTGTTTTTGAAGTCATTGTGTTATCCCTCCCTATGTTGAATTGCGCTTTGAGTTAAACGAGTGAATCATGGCCTCTTTGCCACTTTTAATTTCCCATTGGCGTATCCTCCCTTTCTTTCGCGGTCGCGCCTTCATATCTGGCGTCACTCTCTTTTAATTTTCTATTTTCGTCCATCGCCTGTGCAAGATCGTATGTCAAACACACGATCTCTGCTCGCTCGCCCAGGTTCGGCGTGGGTAAAACGTACACACGATGTGGTTTACGCAGAACCTGCACCCGTTTGCTCATTGCCCGGACGAAACTGGGACTCATTACAAAATGCAAAAAGTGTGCCACTATGAGATTTATTCCAGACCATTATACTCGTAAAGGGATGTTTTATATTAAATAAGAGCCAATCTGACTATATAATAACATCGCAGAATAGTCGGATTGGCTCTTGAAAAGACTTTATACAGTCTTGTAGAGGACGTACTATGGTCTCAATGGTCCCAATCCCGATATCTCGATCTCTGGCTAAATATGCTGTGTCAGGCGCGGTCTATCTCTCCTGAGACCGAGGTGATTGTGATTACCGGGGCAAAAAGTCTGAGAATGCGTTTCGCGCACTGCGAGCAGGGGCGTTTGATTTCTTCAGCAAACCCTTCAAGGTGGAAGATCTGAACGCGGTTGAACGGGCTGCAATTTTATGCGATGATGGCGAGATCGACGTGGACGATCTGGGGTTTGAATCGGTTGAACGCGCCCCGATCGTAGATAGTGGCTTTGAACATATGGTGCAGAGCCTTCCCGAGGATCAGATGAGTCTGCCTGCGTTTGAGAGGGCACTACTTCGAGAAGCATTGCGACGAACAGAGGGGAACCAGGTCCGCGCGGCCGAGCTCCTGGGATCTCGAGAATGGTCTTGAGATACAGGATGAAAAAGTGCGGATTGGGGTGAGAATAATACTTTCGTGGAATTACCCCACTTTGATGGGGTATCACTGCCTTGTCGCCTCATCTATCCCAACCCCATTATCCTCCACCTCAATAACAACTGCATTGGTCTCGGGACCATTGAGACCATAGCAAGTCTTCCATAAGACCATATAAAGTCTTGTGTAAAAGCCAATCCGACTATTCTGCGACAATAAATATAGTCAGATTGGCTCTTTTTCTTTTTTAAAACAACCCTTTACGAGTATCGATCTCTGGAAAAGCGCTCAAATTGGCACACTTTTTGCATTTATAAATTATTTCGGATCCCGTCAGATCAATTAGCAGAACGGATGCAGGTTCTACGTAAATCACATGGTGCTTGCAGAAGTCCTATTTTTAAAAACTGTCCGGAGTATTGAATAAAGGGATTTTTCATGCGTTTCAAACTCATTCCTGCCCGTGCAGACAAGGCCATTTTCACACTGATGTTTTTGTTAACTCTATCCCAACTATTTTTTTCTGTACCCTGTTATGGCAATGACCCTATTGCCACATCTTCGCCGGATTTTGACGAGAGTGGTGCGGTCGATTTTGCCGACTTTTTGCTATTTGTAAGCGCGTTTGGGACCCGCGAAGGACAGGAGGGGTACGACGCAAAATACGATCTAAACGGCGATGGCGAAATTGGGTTTGCTGATTTCCTGATCTTTGCCAGCAACTTTGGCGAGCCGAAGGAAATTCCACAGAGCGCGACTTATCAACAATTTGTGAAAGCCAGAGAAAATAGGACAGAACCCATCTTACCCGATTTCTCCTATGCGGGCTATCACTACTTCAAAAAACCCGTACCCAACATCGCACATCCCGTTTTTGATGTTACAACGTATGGCGCCATGCCCAATGATGATGTATCTGATCAGCCTGCCATTGTAAGAGCCATTGCCGCGGCTGAGGCCAATGGCAGGGGCATCGTCTTCTTTCCACCGGGCGAATTTCTCGTCAATACCGATACGGACAACAACGAGCCTATCTATATCCGCAGCAGCAATATTGTTCTGCGAGGCAGTGGTAGCCGAACCGGTGGCACCGTCATCCGAATGGTAAACTACATGCCCCCAAACAATCCCGATGTTATATGGTCAGTGCCCCGCATGTTCATTTTTCATCCCGGAGGCTATGACCGGCCCTTAACGCGCATTACAGAAAGTGCGGATAGAGAAACCTTCTGGATCACAGTAGAAGACGCTTCCAGGCTTGAAGTGGGGCAATGGATTAAGCTAACTATAAAAAGCACCGAAGCCGTCAATGAATTTCTTACTCCATATTTCCCAAAATCCACCTGGACAAGCATTCTTAACAATGGAATAGACTTACAGGAAAAACACAGCATTGCAGAAATACGGGGCAATCGCGTTCGCCTCAATGAACCCTTGCATACCAATATCAATCACGAACATGGCTGGCAAGTAAAATACCGCCCGTACCTTGAAGAAATTGGCGTTGAAGACATCAGCTTTCACGGCATGTGGTTTGAGAAGTTTGTCCATTTCAAGAATTTCATCCACAACTCGGGCTGGGGTATGCTCGGACTCACCAGATGTTTTAACTCCTGGGTTCGGCGTGTCTCCTTTGTCAACTGCAATAGGGCACTGGGCATTGATCAGGGAGGCGCTATATCCATTTACCAGGTCACGATGGCAGGCAATCAGGGCCATACAGGTATTGCCAACAGTGCCTCTTACGGCATGTGGGTTGGACTTTCAGAAGATCCTGCAAACCATTGGCATGGACCAGGATCGAGTGCCAGAGCAACGGGAACTGTGTACTGGCGTTATGACATGCATCCAAATCAACCCATTGATGCCCACGCTTCCCAACCTTATGCCAACCTGCTTGACCGCGTCAATGGCGGCAGACTGTCTGGCAGCGGTGGCGCTGAAGGCAGTATGCCTAACCACCTCAGACATTATGTCGTCTGGAACTTCAACCATCGGAGTAATCGGACCCACTATGATTTTTGGGATATAAACAACAAATATGGCTTTCTTCTCCAACCTATTATTGTAGGGTTTCACGGCGACCCAGTGACCTTTAATGAAGACAACTTACAGATTCTCGAATCCAACGGTAGCCGAGTTGAACCCGAATCGCTTTTCGAAGCACAGCTCGAATTGCGTATGGGAACGTTGCCGACCTGGCTAAACGATCTACGCACAGAATGGGAAACCCTTCGCAACACCCCGCTTCCGAATGCTACGCCTACGACAAGGGGTACCATACCAGCACAAACCTTATCAATCGGCACACACAGAAGCGTAGATATCGCAGAATACTTCATAGACCCGGACATCTTCGTTGACCCGGACACGCCCCCTATGACCTATAGCGTATCGTCATCCAATGAAGGTATCGCAACTGCGGACGTGACAGGCTCAATAGTGACAATCTCGCCAGCAGCACCGGGGCGTGCGACCATCACCGCAACAGCAACCGATATGAGAGGTTTGACGACCGCGCAGACTGTTGAGGCAATGGTAACACAAACCGAGACCACAGTGGAGAAGCTATACTGGACAGACACAGGCACAAAAAAAATCCAGCGCGCCGACCTCGACGGCTCTAACATCGAAGACATCGTCACAACGAGATTGGATGGACCTTCCAGCATTGCCATAGACGCGACCTGGGGAAAAATATACTGGGCAGATAGGTCAAATGATAAAATCTTTCGCGCCAACCTCGACGGCACGCAAATCGCAGAAATCATCAACACCAGAGAAATAACTGAACCCTCAGGAAATTATAGAAGCGCCTCTCCATACGGCATTGCCCTGAACGTGGATAGAGGCAAAATGTACTGGACGGACGGGGTAATGGACAAAATCTTTCGCGCCAATCTCGACGGCTCCAACATTGAAGACATCGTCAACACCAGAGAACTCGTCGATCCACCACTTGATCCCGGAGCCACCACGCCAGCCAGCATTGCCATAGACGCGACCGGGGGCAAGGTGTACTGGACAGACTGGGAAAGAAACAAAATCTTCCGCGCCAACTTCGACGGCTCCAATGCCGAAGACATCATCACCTCCGGAGTCAACTTTTCACGCGGCATCGCCCTGGACCTGGTAAATCGCAAAATATACTATACGGACACCAGCTCAGATAAAATCCGGCGTGCTAATCTGGACGGCACCAAAAAAGAAGACCTCGTCAATACCAGGGTCCCCGAAGACACCACACCACTGGACATCGCTCTGGATATAGCTGGGGGTAAAATGTACTGGACAGACAATAAAACAGACAAAATCTTTCGTGCCAACCTCGACGGTACGCAGGTCGAAAGCCTTCCCATTTTCGGATTGGAAAACCCGGTCGGCATCGCTGTAATGATCACAAAATATTAGTCGCTTTTTACAGGTCCTGAAGAGGATAATCTGCCCTGCAGACATTGTTTGCGTTTTACCATTCAATTACCCCCCCCAATCTGTGCTCTGGTCGCCACGGCTTTTACAGCTTCTATGCCCAGGCGGTCTTCGAGTTGTTTTAAGTACAGACTGCGCGGAGAGACTCTCCGCCCGTGTGATTCCCAATATCCATCTTCACGCCTGTACCAGCCGTCTCGTTTCTCGCCGATGCAACCAATGGCGTAATTTTGCGATGTTGGGGGTTTTTGCACGATAAAGCTCTCTGCCTCGCAATTCCATAATACTTTTTGCGCGCCCGCCCATCCGTGACCAGTGCCCGAACCTTGCCGATCCTGAACATTAATGGCATTGCCGTTCACGGTCACATTGTCAAACAGGGTGCAAACAGACCACCGGTGATGGGGCCCTGAATCGGAATGCGCGATATCTGCCGTACAATCCAAAAACACATTTGGCCCCGGTACGCGTGCGTGTAGCACATAATCGTGACGCCCTCGCCGGGTATAACACCGTTGCACGAGGGACAATTGCCCGTGGATGGGAAATGAATATCGCCGTGACCCGATGATCTGTGATACGGGGTCGAGACACTGGCTATCCTGCACGGTCATCCATTTTGCCAGGTTGCCAATGGTTACACACGCATATCCAAAGTGGACCGAAGTCACATTGCGCGCCCACGCATTCTGCACGCGTGAAAATACGACAAAGTTCCAGGCGTGATCTTCATCAATAAACTCATCCCCCCGACTTTCATCTTTTTCGCTGTCATCAAACTCCGATACGCCGCGCAAGTTCTCAATGCCGACCTGTTCAATGCGCCCGAGATATTCGTATTTGAGAACCCACCCGCCGCCGTATTCTCGTTCAAATGCATTGCCCATGGGCGCGTCGATTGTTATCCGGTTGCCTTCTATGGCGGTTATGGTGCGGTCAAAGCGAAAGTCGTAAGTGCCCGGTACCCACTGCCGAACATCGGGATGTGACATCTCAATGCGATCCATCCCTATTGCCGCAATCCACTGAGCCGTACTGGGGCGATGTACGAGGATTTCATCGCCAACTGCAAAACCCGAAGCATCTTCTATAGAAAATATTTTTGCGCCTACGGGGACATAATCATCTACAATGGCCTGTCGCGTTCCCCCTACCTCTTGCCAGAATGATCTGCCTTCAAACTCGATCAATGTGCGCTGTTCTGTTCCCGTTGCAATCAATACCGTGCCATCTTCACCTTCGCCTTCACCGCGCAGTACAACGCCGCTTGCCCGAATGTACAGGCTCCCACCAATCCGATATTTTCCGCGCTTGAGTAACAAGGTTCCCCGAAAGCCATTGGCGTCCAGTGCGCGTGCGGATACGTCGTCGATTGCCGCTTGTAATCGCGCTGTGTCGTCTCCCCCGGCCTGTGGCTGTACCGTCATCGCCACCGGCACATCTGGCAGAGCCACACCACCACCCATATAGCCACAGTGTGAAAAGTCTGGAATGATATTGCCCTTTTCGTCTGGCACATAGACCAGTCGCCCGTCAGGTCCCGGATATACCCGTTTACTGTTCTGAGGTACGTAAGATACCGAACTGCTCCGCGTTTGGATAAAATCTGCAACTTGCGCCCAAATTGGGATGGGATGTATGGAGGGGTCGCGTGAGGCGAGAATATTCCGAGGAATTGGCACGCGAATCCGGGTTGTTCCCGCCTCAATCGTTTGGGTCAACAGGATCTGCGTTTCGGTTCCCACCACAATATTTAATGGTTGTGTGGTGGCGCTTTCAAATGTGATAGGTATGTACCACTGCGTGCCGTCAGACCCGAACCCGGCGGCGAAAGTGAGAAAATCCCCAAAACCGATTTGTCCGTCAGAATCGAGATCGTAGATGGGATCGTATTCCGAATCGGTCTGGGTTGCACCGAATTTCTGAACAAAGAGGAGAAAATCACTAAAACCAACGGCTCCGTTGTCATCAAAATCGAGATGGTCAATGGAGCTTTTTTCATATACTGGCGCGTCAACTTGCCATGAAAAGGTCTGATCGACGGTTGCAATATGATCGATGAACAGGCGCGCGTTTGAATTTTGACTTGTTTCTGTTCTATATATGATATATCGCCTGTTGTAATCGGGTTCACTGCCCCAGATCTCGTGGGGTTTTGCCAGTTCTACAGTGGCAAGTTGCCATCCCTGGGGCGGTGTTTGTCCCTGCCAGATCGTATATATGGCTTCCCTACCGCCGCCCAGAGGGTGGTTGCGAACCTTGATTTTGAGATCCCTCATACCATTGCCTTCTATTTTCCACCAGAAGCTCAGGCTGTGTCTTTGGGAGAGGTCCTGTCCCGTGCTGAAAAAATTGTAGGTAAAGAATCCCGTTTGACCTGCTGGCAGAGAAGCCGCGATGGCAAAGCGACCCTCCTGGGCATCTCTGGATAACTGTACATTGTTGGACCAACCGGAGAGATTGTCGCAATAGGTCAGCGTTTGCACCGGATCGCTGGCAGCGCAAGCACAGGCCCACAGAAATAGAATTGTGCAGGTGATAATTGATCGCATTGTGTGTTTTCCTGACCGCTGACCGCTTGTTTCTATATTTGCAAATATCTGCAATTTACTCGAAAAAACAGGGGGTTGCAATGGCATTTTGGCGTATAATGCAGGCGTTTTTGGAGGTGTTCCTGACAAAATACGGATTATGTCTATACCTTTTTCTGCCTGAAATCCCGATAAACCGGCTATCTTCACGGCCCTTGTATCCCCAGACGGATGAGGATCAAAGCCACCGTCAGTTCAATGCCGTTTACTGACGTGTAAATTGCCGCGGTCGTCCAACACGCGCGCTTCCAACTGACCTGGCGCGCGTGCAGAAATGCAACCGATAGAAAAAAGCCAACAAGGATGGACGTGACAACCCCGAATGCCTCGATGTATAGATGAGCAGCGCCAAAGAGTACAGTAGAAAAACAGACCGCAATAACGGGGCTGGGTATCACCTTCATGGAGAGCCAGATTGGGAACCACTGATAGATCAGTATTTCAAGAAGTGGTACCGCGATGAAAGCCACTACGAAAATCAGCCAAAATCCGTGGCCGACAATCATGTACCTCACATCAATAGCTTTAGCGACAGCATCGCCGGCTATCGAGTAAAACGGCAGGGCCTCGAGGATAAGCGTCAGCGCGATCTTTGAGATGATCGCATAGAGCGTGAAAACGGCAATCATCGCCAGCGCAGAGAGATCCAGAACGTGCTGAAAGTGCGCCCGAATTACATTGTCTCTGGATCCGAAGACATCAAGGACGTCGGGTTCAGGATGGATTTCTGGTGGGACTTTACGTGATGGTACTGCTGGACGGGTTGCAAATGACTGGTGAACCATGGGAATGCCCTCCTGAATGGGTTTGGAACTGAAACTTCGTGCCCTTTATATATTGCAAAAAGCGTGCCAAATTTTGCAAAAAAACCCGTAACTGCTTGCAGGAGAGCGTGTTTTTATATAATGCCCAAAAATGGACAGGCCAAAAACTGTTTCATTTGAAACAGTTGGTGTGTCATATGACACAGTTGGGATAGGAATGAGACAGAGGGATTACGGAGGAAATCAAACAAAAAATGCCCTGAAGAACATAGGGCATTTTGGAAGGTATTTATGGTAATAGTGCTCGGATGAATACCATACTGGAAATGTTGTGTCAAGTCTAGGGATCATTCATTCGTAAGGCCATTTATTGTCGATGCGTACTGCAAAACCAACACGTAATTCAGAACCAGTCATTTGCTTAGGTTGTATTTCTACCCAATCCACTTCAAAATATTTCAGATTTTCTACGTCATGCAATACCTGAATCGTTGCTGTGTATTCGACATCTTGATCAACTGTCTTGTCTATTGTAACCAAAAAGGGCCATACCGTTTCCTCCCTATCGTATGCTGCGGTGTATGAATCATCGTAAGTGAGGTCTGCGGAGAAGTTCGTTTCAACATCAACGTGGACAAAAGCAACGTCTTGTTCTACTTCCAAAATCAGTATTTCGGAAATTTCTAGCTCGTTCACTCTTACTTCATTTACATCTCCATCATGGCCCTCTATCCAAAAATCTTGTTTACAAAAAGACTCTGTAATGGCTCCTTTAATCGCATCCTGATTCTTATTGAGTAACTCACTAACCGAATGAGCAAGACCCTCGTCATGGGACTCCTCAATAACGCTGATAAATTTTGGGAGTTTGTCTAATGCAATCAAACAATCACTTGTTTCACAATATTCTTTTAAATCCCCATCAGCACTAATAACATACATTCTCTCATCATTTTCTTTGCACCATGCCTCTATAGCTTCGATGGCAAATGCATCTGGGAATTCCGACTTTTTTTTCCCCTCTCCAAACGGCGGACGCTTACCAAAATATTGATCGAAAACTGCGTCTATAGATACATTTGAAGTCGGCAATACAGTTGCTCTTATTTCCTGTAGAAATGTCGAAAGTTGACATTTCAGAGTCTCAGAAGCTGTTTTAAAACTCGTGTGATTAAGCGAGTCTGTTGAGTAAAAGGTGAAT
>JAPPAB010000067.1 GCA_026705765.1 Gemmatimonadota bacterium | reverse complement strand
CCCTCACATGTTATAAGGGCATAGGTGTAGCCATCTTGAGCTACAAATTCGACTTCATAGCCGTCATCAGGATGACATTCTACGACTGTGCCTATTTCGCCACGTACCAACTTGTGTTCTAACTTATCGGTTGTTAATGCCACCACATCTAATAGGCGAATATCATTGGTCATTTTCAACTAATTTTGTAATGAGCCAAAAATTCAGCAGGCGATAGAATTAGCTTCGGCATTCACTTCTTGTACGGCTTTTTCGATCTGACTCTCTATAAAATCAGGTTCATAATTTTTAAGGTCTTCAGCTACTGTATCGAGAATCGCGAAATTTTTCTCCCTCTGCTTCAGATAAGCTTGATAGGATTCATAGCGTTCAATGGGCATCATAACTGCTATAGGACGACTCTGATTATCCTGAATTACGCATTCTTCATTTTGGTTCCGGCACGTTTCGACCATTCGGCGTAATGTTTCATCGCTGTTCTGCAACTGTATCATCTGGGCCATATCTTATCCTTTTATTTTTTGTGTGTAATGAAGAAAAATATACCACAATCAATATGGCTGGTCAATGTGGGACTTGATTTCCTTCTTGTATTCATTCTTTGCGCCGATTATTATGACAGTGCTACTTGAGTGATTACCAAAAGCTGTGAGTTCATTTTTATGAGAGTTATCCACGCCCAACCGCGCATTGCGGCGTCTCCGATTGATAATAAGCGCGTTGACCGCAATCCCCCACCACTGCTCTGGCCTGCTGAGAAGGGCGAGGATGTGCGGTACGCGGTTCGTTTGTCTCGAGATTCCGATTTTCCAGAATGCAGTACTGTTGCAGAAGAGGGTTTTCCCTGGGCGATGTTTAATCCGCATCGAGAACTTGTGTCCGGGGTATGGTATTGGCAATACGGTACGTCGATAGGTGGTGGTCCTTATCACTGGTCTGATAGGTATGATTTTGAGATTACTGGTTCAGTTCGGTGCATGGAGACGCCGCCAGCTACGGATGTGATTGCGGCTTGTCCGAAGACGCATCCCCGGCTCTGGGTGTTGCCAGACGGCGGTGACCTCAAAGTGCATAGCGAGCGGTTCACGTCGCGTGCGGATCAGTTTCTCAATGCGCCACTGGAAGATGACGCGATGCCGCCGGATAAGGGGGAAGACGAATATCAGGTTTTCAAGTTTCACAGGTGGGGTAGTAAAGCGCTTGCCGGTAATATGGCTTCGGCGGTGCAGTGGCTTATTCCGGCTTATTTGCTTTCGGGTGATGAATGCTATGCCCGCGAAGCGATACGCCGCGGGCTTCACGTTGCGAGTTGGGATGCGGATGGGTACACCAATCCCATTATCAGCGATTTTGCCGATGGGTCTTGTATGCGGGTTATGGCGGGTGTTTACGATTCTTGCTTTGATTTGCTTACGGAATCCCAGCGAGAATGTCTTCGCGCGGCAATGGTTGTGCGGGCAGAGCGTTTTTTTAGGGAGGAGACGAATAAGATTGAGACGCTGGTTTTTCGCAGCCATTTCTGGCAACATTTGCTTATCGAATTTTCCGAGGTCGCTTTTGCGCTTTTGCACGCGTATCCCGATGCGGCACAATGGGTGCGCTTTGTGTACGAGTTGTGGATTGCCCGTTTTCCCCTTATGGGGGGTGCAGATGGAGGCTGGGCAAATGGCAATTCTTATTTTGGGACGAATGTCGAGACTTTGCTCGTTCTCCCTTCGCGCATTGGAGAACTCAGCGGTGTGGATCTTTTTCAGGATGCATGGTATAAAAATAGTGCCAGTTTTCTGCTTTATACATGGCCGCCCTATTCGCGGTCGGATGGCTTTGGCGATGGTACGGAACTGAAGTCGCGTCCGACGGGTAATCATCTCGATTTTGTAGAGGATATGGCTGTTCGGTTTGACGATCCTTATGCCGCGTGGTATGTGGAGCAGTGGTGGGAAGAGGCAGGAGAGGAGAGCAATCCGTTGCTTATCTGGCACAAGCTCAAAGATCAAAAGGCGAGACCGCGTCCGCGTTCACCCAGGGCATTGCCGCAGGGCAGGTGTTTTGCCGATGTTGGTATTGTGTCGCTGCATACGGATCTCGCAAATACCCGACGAGATCTCATGGTGGGTATGCGGTCCAGTCCCTATGGTTCGCTTCTCCATTCTCACGAGTGTCAGAATGGGTTTAATATTTTTTATGGGGGGGAACCTCTTTTTAGAAATTCGGGGTATTACACGTCTGCGGGTGACGATCATTCAAAGCAGTGGTACAGAGCTACGCGTGGGCACAATTCGGTTCTCATAGATGGCAAGGGTCAGCCCCGGGGTGCTGAGAGCTATGGTATAATTTCCCGGTTTCTCGATGGTAGGCACATGGCTTACGCGCTCGGGGATGCGTCCCATGCGTATGGGGATGCGGGTCTCAGGCGTTTTCGCCGGCATCTGGTGCTTTTGAGGCCAGATGTTCTGGTGGTTTACGACGATCTGGAAGCCGATCACGATGCTTGCTGGCAATGGCTTGTACACGGGGATCGAGAAATTACGGCTGATGTTTGCCATCAGCGGTTACATACTCAAACCCGTACTGCGCGCGGTCAGGTGAATATTTTTGGGTCACAAAAGTTGTATATTGACATCAATACGATTTTTGATCCGCCCGCGGTCAACTGGGGGGGTAATAAGACTTTTTTGGGGAAAAATATGGCGGTTTTTCCCGATCAGTGGCACGTTACAGTCTCGCCTGAGAGGGCGTGCAATGTCGTACGTTTTCTCGCTGTTTTTCAGGTGCGTGACCGGGAAGATGACGCGCGGTTTCAAGACCCTGTTCAGAGAGATGGTTGTATTTATATTGATGATTGGATGATTCGGGGGGAGTTAAATCCCGGTCGTGGTCCCGCGCTCGAGATTCGCCACGAGGACAGGGGTATCGCTCTCGGTGTGGATGTCACGGTAGATCGAAAACAGCAGAGCGCATCTGATGCGACGGTGCTCATTGAACCATCAGGTGTTCAGAGGGCGACGGATACGTTGCCCCAGGCGGCGAGGTGAACCACAGCAGAAGAATGTGGGAGTAATCATGAAACCAAATATACTCTTTATACACGTTGATCAAATGCACGCCGATGCGATCTCTGCGCTCGGCTGCGAATACGTACACACACCTGCTATTGACGAACTCGTGCGCGAAGGCTATACCTTTACCAATGCCTACTGCGCTATGCCCCAGTGCTGTCCATCGCGCGCGTGTTGGTACACGGGGCGCATGTCCAAAGAACACGGCGTTGTCGTCAATTCCTATCCTATTGACCCCAATATTCCAGATCTGGGCCAGTGGCTGCGCCGCGAGAATTACGACTGTGTGTACACGGGCAAATGGCATGTCACGGGACGCGATTTGCACGCGAGTTTTGATGTGTTGCAACCCCAGCACGGCATGGGCGAACTCAACGACGGCAATGTCGCTCGATCAGCCGTTGCCTATCTGAAAAATCGCACGTCTGATAAGCCCTTCTTTTTAAGCGTTGGATTTCTCAATCCGCACGACTGCTGCTTTCCCGCGATGTCTCACGGCGGTCCGGGCAAATACGGTTTTGCATCGAAAATTGAGGGCGATCTTCCGCCTCTTCCGGACAATTTCGACGACGAATATGCCCGGCGCGGTCGGCCCAGTACTCGCCATTGGTCGCGCCGCGATTGGCAGTATTACATCTATCAGTATTACCGCATGGTTGAGATGGTTGACGCCGAAGTTGGTTGCGTCATGCACGCTCTTCGCGCATCGCCTTACGCTGGCAACACCCTCGTCATTTTTGCCTCTGACCACGGCGATGGTCTCGGTTTTCACAGCAATACCAGCAAGGGTTTTCTCGAAGAAGAAGCGTTTCGCGTGCCTACCATTGCGTGGTGGCCCGGGCGTATTTCCGAAGGTGTGCGGGATGCCGAGCATCTCATCTCTGGCGTCGATATTCCCGCTACGATATGCGACTATGCTGGCGCACCGCCCTTGCCCAAGACCACTATTGCGCGTTCATGGCGTCCCATCTTTGAACGGCGCGATGTCCCGTGGCGCACCTATGTCATCGGCGAAACTTCTATTGGTCGGCTATCGGTTGCTGTGCGCGATGCGCGCTACAAAAGCATTATTGAACGGGATAATACGCGTCTCTACGATCTTCAAAACGATCCGCTCGAGACGCAAGATCTCGCCGATGAAGTGCACTGTGCAGATATTGTCGCGCGACATCGGGCACATTTTCGCGAGTACATATCCCAAATTGAAATGTATCCCGAACCAGAAGAAATCGATCTCGACAACCTGAAGCGCGGCAATGTCTATCGCGACTATATCGATTGGTATCTTTCCGTTCTCAATGAGGCATGATCCCATGGCTATTGACTCTATTGGCCCCTATGCCGTTCAACCCATTCGCGATTTTCTCTCGGGTTTCACGCCGGTGCAGAAGTCTATCCCGGATGCCGATTGCGCCACGCTTACTTACGATATTCTCAACTGGTCCTTTGCGCCCGCGCAACCGCCGCCTTGTCCCAATAGCGTGTATGGCTCGGTGACTATTGGGCGCGAACAGGGCGGCACGTATTGCATCCGCCAGCAAACCCACATTGGCGGTGAGCCGACTGTTTTTGAGGCGGATGTGATCTGCAATCCCGACGATACCCTCAAATCCTGGACGCTGTGTACTTATCGCGCCGATGCCGAGGGGGAGCCTATTCCGATTTCTGAATTGCGCGAAAGCTGGGACAATAACAAGGGTCATGTCCAGTCGCGAGATGGTGCATACAAATACCGCGCGACGCGTCCGGTCTTCAGCCATTGGACACTCCCCCACATTTTGCTATGTGGCAAGCATCCCCTGCCAATGGCGTTTGATCTGATGCAGGACCTGTCTCTCTTGCGCTCCAACCACAAGCTCGTTTCCGACGGGTCAGTTGAACTCTCTGTCGGTGCTTACGAAACTTGTGTTCAATCTGGCGAAGGTATCTTGCCCGTCCACTATTTGCTGGATGAAGACCGCCGACCGCAACTCATTACTTTCGGCCTCATTGCCTGGGCACTCACCGATATTTCATGAGGAAAACGATGAAAAAAGCCGTTTATGCCGCCAGCTTTGATCCGGTTACCCACGGCCATCTGTGGGTTATTCAGGAGGCTGCGCAGCTTTTCGATCAACTCGTTGTCGCTATTGGGATCAATCCGGATAAGGACTATACGTTTTCACTGGCGGAAAGGCTGGATCTGCTTTGTGAGACCACGTCGCAGTTCGATAATGTCGTTGTCGCCAGTTACGAACATCAATTTCTGGTCAATTACGCACGCGGTATTGGCGCAGGTTATATTGTGCGGGGTATTCGCACGCAGAGCGACTATGAGTTTGAACGCAGGATGCGCTATATCAATAGTGATCTGGACGATACGATTACGACTATCTTCTTGATGCCTCCGCGAGAGATTGCTGAGATCAGTTCCAGTTTTATCAAAGGGCTGGTGGGTCCCGATGGCTGGCAAGATGTTGTGAGACGCTATGTTCCGGAACCCGTTTTTGAGAAGTTTGTGGAGTATTTTGAAGGGTGAAAAGAAATCAGTTCACACTGAACACCTCAGCCATTGGTTTGCGGGGGCGTTTCATGAGGGCGGTTTCCAGAACTTGATCCATGTGCGATGCAAATACCAGCCTGATGTCTTTGCGCGCTGTGTCGGGTATTTCGTGTGCGTCTTTGCGGTTCTCTTCGGGTAAGATTACGGTTTTTACACCTGCGCGGTGTGCTGATAGGACTTTGTCGCGTACGCCGCCGATGGGCAGTACTTTGCCGCGTAGTGTAATTTCACCTGTCATTGCCACGTCTTTGCGGATGGGCCGATTGGTAAATACCGATGCGAGGACTGTGGCCATGGTAATGCCTGCCGAGGGCCCATCTTTGGGTACGGCGCCTGCGGGTACGTGGACGTGTACATCCTGGTTTTCGTTAAACTGCGCGTTTAGCCCCAGTTCATGCCAGCGCGACCGCACATAGGTCATGGCTGCATGCGCAGATTCCTTCATTACGTCGCCGACCTGTCCGGTCAGATTTAACTCGCCTTTGCCGGGTACGACTGTTGCTTCGACAAAGAGGACATCACCACCGGTAGATGTTACGGCCAGGCCAGCGGCGACGCCCACCTCGTGATCTTCTTCGGCTACTTCGTGGCGGAATTTTTGCGGTCCCAGATATTCGGCGATGTTTTTTTGATGGATGTGTACACGCCGCTTGCGGCCCTGGGCAAATTTGCGGGCTACTTTGCGCGCTACGGTTGCGATTTCGCGCTCCAGATTTCGCACCCCGGCCTCGCGGGTGTAGTGCTGGATCACTTCTTGCAGGGCGGCTTTGTCGAAGGATGCTTTTTTGGGGGTCAAGCCGTGTTCTGAGATCTGGCGTTTGACCAGGTACCGGCGCGCGATTTCCATTTTTTCGGTTTCGGTATATCCCGAGACTTCCAGTACTTCCATCCGGTCCATGAGTGCCGGTGGGATTGTGTGGAGCGAGTTGGCAGTGGCGAGGAATAAGATTTCTGAGAGGTCAAAGGCGACGTCGAGGTAGTGATCCACAAAGGTGTTGTTTTGCGCCGGGTCCAGGACTTCCAGCAGTGCTGCGGAGGGGTCGCCGCGAAAATCCGCGCCGAGTTTGTCGATTTCATCCAGCATAAATACGGGGTTTTTTGTGCCGGCGCGCCGCAGGCCCTGGATGATGCGTCCGGGCAGTGCGCCGATGTAGGTGCGGCGGTGTCCCCGAATTTCCGATTCGTCGCGGATGCCGCCCAATGACATTCTGACAAATTCGCGGTTGAGTGCGCGCGCGACGGATTTGCCCAGTGATGTTTTTCCCGTGCCCGGGGGTCCGACCAGTAACAAGATAGGTCCGCGCATGTCGTCTTTTAATTGGCGCACGGAGAGGTACTCCAGGATGCGTTCTTTGGGTTTTTCCAATCCATAGTGGTCTGCGTTTAAGACGCGCTCGGCTTTTTTGATGTCCAGTTGATCGCTTGTCTTTTTGTTCCACGGGAGTTCGACGAGCCAGTCCAGATAGGTGCGCGATACGGTGTATTCGGCAGAGGCTTCGGGCATGCGCGCCATGCGTTTTAGTTCGCGCTCGGCTTCTGTTTTTGCTTCTTCGGACATGCCAGCGGCTTCGATCTTTTCGCGCAGTTCTTCGATTTCGGCGCCGATGTCCTCTCCTTCGCCCAGTTCATCTTGAATTGCCCGTAGTTGTTGGCGCAAAAAATATTCTTTTTGTGCATCTTCCATGGTTCCCGCGGCTTCTGAGAAGCTGTTTTAAAACTCGTGTGATTAAGCGAGTCTGTTGAGTAAAAGGTGAAT
>JAPPAB010000066.1 GCA_026705765.1 Gemmatimonadota bacterium | reverse complement strand
GGTGGCGGGCTGCGGAGGTGGTCCGCGCGGCGATAGTGCGTGGATGACATACGGGCAGCGGGCTGTCTGTACTCGATGATGCCATACGCGGCTGCTTGGGTTAGTATTGCTGAACCGTACACCCCCTCATCAGTCTGGTCGCTCTCCGAAGTCTGCCAGCCACTATGGACTACGTTAGCAAGAAGGTTGACATCGTCAAGCTGGAAAATGATACCCAAAACCTGCTCGCGAACCCGTTTAGATTGCGCTTTCAACAAACAAGCAATATGTTCACGAGACTTCGTAGAGATTGGTGTTGCCGTCTCTTTTGCAAATCTCAGAAGCACGTATTGTGCATGTTCATCCTCTTTTTGGCAGGCCAATTCCAAAAGATTGTCGAATACAGTCTCTTCTATAGGTTTTGCGACACCCATAAGCTTGTCCATAAGTCTGTAAAAGATACCACCTTCTTGAGTGGCGAATAACAGAGAATCTATCTGTTCTGAGCTACTTAGAAACGGAAATGCGAGGAAGAGACGATCCTCAGAGATAAGCCATCTGTCTCGCTCAGAAAGACCTCTTTCGTCTGTGTATTCGCTTTCTTGCAAATTCGCGAACGCAAGTCCTTGTCCTCTACTCAGAAGTGCATTATGTTCCCGCAATCCCAATAATCCTAATAGCAGAAGCGATCCCTTTCGCTGCATAACATCTCGTGTGAATTCCCTTTGCTTAGCAATAGCGACTTGGGATTCAAAACGAGCCATCCCCGACCGCGCCTTGGTAAGAAAGAGACCTGCCGAGGTCTGACTCCTACTTACCCAAATCTGCGAAACGTCAATGTCTTTATAGTTCTGTGCCGTTTGCTTCACATTATCGGGCTTTTCTGATTTCGGATCACAAGGGTCAGTAGCGCAATAATTCTCCACACGTCGCCAACCAGGAAAATGAGGACGATCCTTGGTAAGTTCGTCCACCAATATCTTTGCATATTTGGCATCTTCAGGGTTACCTGTCGCCCGCAGGACATTGACAAGTGCCCACTTGCCCGTGTCCGAAATCTCATTTTGTCGCAAGACCTCGACTTCTTTTAACAGTGCGCTACGGGCATCGGACCAGTCGACTTGATTGAACCGAACAAGGTGTCTGAATTCGTGGTTTGGGGGCATGAGGTCGGTATTGAGTGTATTGGCGAAACTCCATTGCACGAGAGCTTGTGCAGCAGGCTCAATCGGTCTGCCTGCGAGAAGAATAAATGCAAAACGTGAAAGCGTGTTCAGTTCGCTATCCATTTCTGTTAATTTAGATAGAATCTTTTTTTCGGCTTCCGATAATGCCTCTATATTTTTTTGGGTTCTCTGCTGCTTCTCCTTTTTTAATTCCCCTTCCCACTTTTCTCCCCACGCCTGTAGATTCTCGCGTACCTTAGATCCAAGGCTTTTCTGTCTCTTTTTTTCTTTTTTTCTTTTTTTCTTTTTTAAAGTTTCAGAGATATCTTGAGTTGCGTCTCCCTCTGCCAGCGGTGTGTAATAGGAAAGCCAAGTCTTGACATCTTCGAATATCGTGTTCCATGCATTGCTGTCTGCTCGAGCCTTAATCAGTGCAGATTGAATCCAATCAAAGTTGATTTGGTAGCCACTAGATAGACAAAGATCGCGTGCAGCTTTCATGAACGGGGCGGGGCGAATTCTCGCAAGATGAGCAAATGAGGCGAATTCGGTCTCATCCGCCGGGTTCTGTAGATTGGCAAACGTCTGGATAAGAGCGGTGGCAAAATCATCGGGATATTCGTTGTCGATGCAAGTCACCGTGAGAGCCGCAAAAATGACGCTCGCAGTCATGTCCAAGGCCGCGATGGGGTCAATAACTTTCTCCAGTGCATCATTGAGATCATGGTTCTCACATAAAGCGACTTGGAGACGATCAATCACGGCAAATCCGAGAGCCAGTGTCAAGCCGTCTTCTTTCAGCGTATATCGGTTGCCTTTGAGGGAATGGTAAAAGCGACCATCTGTAACTGCATTGAGCTTTTTGAGATTCTGGTCAAAGACTACGAGACCACGCTCTTGGTTTGTATCTATTCGTTTAATTACTTTTTCCGCATGTGTCCGAAGCTCTTGGACGAATTCGTCGACAGGTTGCAGTACCGGTGCATACCGGTCGCTCGCACAAATGTGCTCAAAGAGAAGACGACTAACATTGAGTTCTTCCAGACAAGCGATATCGGCACTCTCTAAAAGGTCGAGCGCGATTCCCAGAAGGCGGGGATTGAGAAGTGAAGCGGCGACATTCGGCTGAAGATTTGCGGTTACTATCCCGCAGGCCGCAAGAATCCTGTCACGTTCACACTCAGTCCATTCTGGAATTTCCCACTCTTTGGAAGCGACAGTGAGACGTCTTTGGACGCGGCTCCGATAGTATGGTGTTCGTGCAGTCACGATCAGTTGACCGCTTATCTGGTGCAATTTAGCACTGAATTTTTCGAGAATTAGAGCCCAATCTTTTTCTGGCCGTTGGTTTAAACCATCAATGAGAACTACCAAGCGGACTTCTTCTGGCACCGAGGGAAGCTGCCATTGACGAAACACCCTAAGCCATTTCTTCTTGGTGGAACTTAGTTCTTGGCCGCCTGTCTGTTTGATCAATGCCGAAATCAGCAATTCCTGCACATCATTTTCTTCAGCAGTGTCGGCAAATGCGTTCGGGTTCAAGACGACCATCAGCGGTTTCTCTTCAACCAAAAGCCAGCTTTGCGCAACAAGCCATGATTTGCCGTTTCCTTCGTCGCCGAGGACACAGAGGATTTTTCCATTCGGTTCGCCAGTTAGAAATAGGCTCAGTTCGGCGACAAGGTTGTCACGGAGAAGAACCGCTTTGTTTGTCCCATCCCGAGGTGCGAGGGATTGACCAAACCGCTGTCTCGCCAACTGTTTGTTGGAAAAAGTCTCAGTCAACCATTTGGTATTGGCCTTACGCGCGGTGGACATTCCAAGTATTGATTCTTGAAGTTGTGTACGTATTCCCTCCTCACGACTCTCAAATGCCGAGTCGTTTTCAATGGCAGCGAATGCGGCAATACACTTTTCAACCGAGGCCGGTTTATTGATGCGACTACTGAGAAACTTCTCAACTTTTCCGTGAGCCATCGTCAGTGCAACGGCCAAAGGTGACAGATCGTCCTCAGACCAGTCAAAAATTAGGATAGATATTCCCAAATTCTCACCAGATTTGCGTACTCTATCTACAAGTTGACTGTTAATCGGCGAAGTAGCGCAGAGTACCCAAAGGTCAACGTCGTCTCTTGCTGAGAGGTCACCCATTTTTGACATCACAGCATCCGGCTTTACCGGCCCGACATAGCATTTGCACTCGAAGGCGATGCCTTCGTCTGATTTACCATCAACTCCGAATTGTAAGGTGCTACCAGCCAGTCTAAAATGGACTCCGGTAATTTCACTCAATGTAATTCTAATCAGACCCTCAAAGCCATCAGGACCAGAGTCTGGTAGACTGGTCAGCACCTTCTTCAAACTGCTAATGTGGTCCGAAATATCCATTGTTGTTCCCATATCAATATCTCTGCCTGTTCACTCATCTGTACAGACCTCAACCCGCGCGATGGTCCAAAACGACCGCTTTAAGCTGATCCACAATCTCCCTATAAGCGGGATCTTCCACACAATTATTCAACTCGCCCGGATCTCTTGTTAGATCGTACAACTCACAGGGCGTCCCCGTTGGAACATGCAGCGTAAAGCGATAGGCTTCATTCCGCACCCCGGTCCAATCCTCAATCGTCGAAAACACATACTCATACCCGCCAGAACCGCGTTCCAACAACGGCAACAGTGATTGCCCGCGGGCACCCTCCGGCGGTGTCACCTGCCCAATCTCTGCAATTGTCGAAACCACATCGATCAACTGCGTGAGATCATCGCAAACCCCTCTGCTCTTGCGATCTGGCGGACTGACAATCAGCGGAACCTGAACCGAGCCCTCGTAAAAACAGTGCTTTGCCCATAAATGGTGTTCGCCGAGCATCTCGCCGTGGTCCGCACTGTAAATAATCCACGTATTGTCCAGTTCCCCCAACGCATCCAGCGTATCAATCACCTCGCCAATCTTCTGATCGACCAGAGAAACAGCGCCCAGATAATGCCTGATGCCCTCGCGCACAAAATCATCCGTCATCGTCTGGACCTGTGAATGCGCTTTGAGCCGTTTGACCTTTCCTGCCCAAACCTCATTCGTGGCGCTCGGCATCGTCATATCCGGCAATTCAATATCCACATCCGCATAATAATCCGCCCAAATCGGGTCATCCATCAGCGGAACATGCGGCTGCACAAAACCCAGATGGAGATAAAACGGCTTCTCAGAATCGCGCGATTGCAGCCAATCCATCGCGTGATCGGCAATAAAACTGGACAACTCGCATTCTTGGGGCAACACACTCGTCTCGCCCCGCCAGTGCGTGGGCGTGAGCCTGTAAATCCCTTTGATCTGTTCCTGATGCGCCTCCAGAAGACCCCGCGCCTCGAGAAAATCCATATACGGACTTTTCACATGGCTCTGAACGTGTCCGTACCGGTCGTACTCCTCCATCACATAATCCCACCCAAAGCCCTTCACAAAATCCCCAAACTGCCGCGTATCAAAAATCTCCCCGCGTTCTCCCGCCTCCTGAGAACCGGGCCGGCCGTGATAGTGCGTCTTGCCAATCGACGCCGTCTCATACCCTCCGCCCTGCAACTGCTTCATAATCGTCGGCCATGCGGGCTTAAAAGGACTATCATCAACCGTATCCCCGCGATCAGCCGTAACATTAGACGTAAACCCCAGTTCATGCGTATATCGCCCCGTAATCATCGTAGCCCTGCACGGCATACAAACCGGACACTGCGTCCACGTCCGCTCAAAACGCATACCCCAATCTGCCAGCCGATCCAGATTCGGCGTCTGAACCAGCGGATGTCCGGCACACCCGAGCACATCGTGGCGGTGTTGATCGCTAAAAATGAACAGAATATTTGGTTGTTTCATAAACTCTCCTTAGAACCCTTTGAAACTACCGATAAACAGGTATAAATTGCGTGGCCGGGCACTCCTACGGAGATAATTCTAACACCCCAACCCATTAGAAACTGAATATTTTTTATTCTTAATCAGGGTGTGCATAATTATAAGGTGGTACAACGATGTATAAAGTCTTTTTACTATTTTCCTTTTTATGCCTTCGGCGACCTACTTTTTGTCACCAGCGACAAAAAGTAGGCAAAAAATGCCGCTCTCAAACGCCGAGGGGCTAGCACAGCGCAAATCGCTTCTGTGATAATACACCATACAATGGCCTACACAGTTGGAATAGCATAAAGATGTCCTCTGCGAGACGGACTCACACGCTGTGCGGAATGGTTTTAGCCAATCTGGGCTAATCTATTGTATCCTTTTTGTTTTATGCACCCCCTTCACTTAAGGTAGTCCAAAAAAACAGATTCTGTCGTGTACAAGTCATTAGTCTTCTTTCCTCTTTCGCTCCCTAAGTACCTCTTTAGCGTGGTACACAAAAGCATCAGGAACACCTTCCTTAAAAATCCGTCCAAGCCATAGCGGATCAGCGCTATCAGTAAGCAGATAGGGATCAGCGACTTCCAGTATCGCGACAAGTATTGCCCATTGATGTGCTGGCTTAGCGTATGAAAATTCTTCAAGAAGTGTATAGACCATTTGCTCCCGACGCTGACGTTCTAGCGCATCTAACGCAACGCGGCGGACATTTAACAATCTATCATGTTCATGTTCGGCGAGACGGCCCAACGCTTCAGTGATCTCAGGAATGAGTAACCATCCCGCCACCTCGGCTACGGATTCTCGTCCGCTACTCAATGCAATAGACATTCGCTCGACGATAGATGGAGCAACAATTGTTGGGTCAAGCCGGCGTAATGCCCGTCCCACCGCAGGAATCAAGGACTTCCTTTCGATTGTAATTACAGTGTCAAGGAGCTTCTCCACTGCCGTCTCAGGCGCAATGCGTACAAGGAGAAGGCATAAATCCCGTTCGATATTTGGATGAACTTTAAGCCCGTATTCAATTGCTTCTATAGCGCGAGCAACATCGAATTTTGCCAGACCCTGAATAGCTCTAAGCGGCTCCACAGTCACGTGCGCACGTTCAGCGAAAGCCACTTCAAGGATTTGCTTCCGTAGGTCGGAGTTGTCCGATTCGGCGGCGATGTCGTAAAGTGGATGAAGCGTGAATCTGCTATTCAGACACCGATGCACAGCAGCATCAACAGCAAATTCCCGGGTTTCGGCATAGTGGTAAAGGGTGCGAATTACTCTGCCAATATAATCCGGGTTACTTGGACTTTGTATCCAGTTCTTTAGAAAATCCAGCCCATTTTTTAGGCCGATCAAGGCATTCAGGCCCCAATCGGCATTCTCTTTCGTCTGAGCCAATTGCTCAGCCAGCCGCGCAAAGTCATCCGATTGATCACCAAGTTCTCGGAGAGCTATACAAGCATATTTTGCGATTTGGCTCTCTGGGTCTGTCCGCTCAAGAACTTTACGCACGGTTGGGATAAAATCAGTATCGGCACTTAGCCAAGCAATCACCAGAGAGGGTAGTAACAAATCTTCGGATAGTGCCGTATCTTGCAGTATCCGTAGTGCGGAATCGGTCAGATCTTTTGGCATTGGGTCACAGTGTGCTCGAAGGTTGGCCAAATGAATTGGCAGCATATCCACTACGTCAGTCTGCGTTAGTGTCTCTGTTAGTATTTCAACCAGAACCAGATCAGCTCCTAATACTGCAAGGGCAGTCAGGGTTTGGTAAAATTCCTGGGAGAATTCAGGTTTAGGCTTTCCATTAGCGTCACGGGGAATGGGACGTTGTGCGATAGCGGCAAGCTGTTCTATAGTACTATCGTCGAGACGGATGAAGGCCCATTTCAACCCGCCGTGTCGTACCCAGAAATGCTCGGATGCCAACTCACGGTTGATTAGAGTGGTAATGCCTTGGCCTTCTATGAGGATCAGGATACGGCGAGCATTTTCCAAGATATGATCGAAGTAACCATCGTTCGTATGCAGTCGGCTAAATGCAACTTCGACAATCAGTCGTTCCAATTCGCCGCCCGCCTCATTTTGTAATATTTTTAAGAGTTTCGGACAGGAAATACGACTGAGAAATTCCAGCGGATGATAGAGTATAGGGGGATCTTCTGTGAAGGCTTCCCTGATATCAAGCAGGTCTGTCTCAAGAGTACGAAGTACGAATCGCAGCATGGCCTCATCCAGTTCATTCGGTCGTTCCCAAAAAATGTTGGTAATTAGCCGGTATCCCTTCTTCGGATCAGATTGGGCGATCTCAAAAATTCTCTGACGTGTCTGTTCAGGATGAACTCGTAAAAGATGCGGAAGCCACTCATTGCGTATTAAATACAGGTCACTTTCCCCAACCTCAATGATTCGGTCAATAGCCTCCTGCGGAGCAAGAATTGTCAACGCTCTAAAAGCTGCCCAGCTTGCAAAATCTTCCGAACACGACAGGTGTTCAATTACAAAGGCAATCTTCTCACTATCTCCAAAACGTGCGATACAATTGATGAGGCTTCGCGGATTATTTGGCAAAAGCTTACTCATCAATACATCGGACGTATCTTGCCAGATTTCGGGGGCATTGGAATGCTCAAGCCCACTTAGCAGATATCCAAGTTCAACAATCCTTTCCCCATTCTTATCAGCAGCGAGGATGCGGTTACGGAGCCACTTTGGACACTGCTTAATCCCAGCTTGCAAGGCTGCAAAGCTGGTCTGGTAATCTGCTATATTGTAGCCATCTGTGTTGTTATCCCGTGCATCTGCGCATTGTTGGTGCAGTTCCCATAAACGATCGAGATGACGAGGGTCAGGCGCGGCTTCAAGCACGGCCATCGCCACGAACCGCTGAGTTGGGTTCGGCTCGTTCAGTAATGCAGTAACCTCCTCCAACTCGATTTCTTCTTGCTGGGCGAGATTAACAAGGGCTTTGCGAATCAAACTGACTTTGTAGTCGGAATCCGAGTCGGAGGTAATCCTATTAAGTAACTCAAGAAGAATAGGAACAGACCGCTGCCCAAGTGTCGGCAGGCGATGGATGTAACCTTCCGAGATGTGGTTATCCATTTTTGTCACGAGTTTACCGAGTGTCTTAGAGTGTGTATCCCCGTCTGCCAATAACCAAAACGTATCCATCGGTACATAGCCGAGCCGTCGAAAGAGACGCTCCTCATGTCCGTGGCTCTCGGCAACTAATGTATCACAAAGTTCATCAATAGACAGTTCCTTACGTTGAAATTTCCGTGCAAGATATTTTGCCACTGCCCAATTGAGTAAGCGGTCATGGACAAATTCGACCTCACCAGGTTCAGGGCTACGCAGCCAGCCTGCAGCTTGAAGCCGTGCAAAATTTTCATCATCCAGTCCAACCCTTTGCCACTTTGGTCGAGGAAGTGGATAGGATTTGCCTTCATGCGTATGGGCGGCAAGAGCCGTTACAATTCCAGCGTCACCACCGTAAGGCTCGGCTGCCATCTTCTGCCAGTATTTTTCAAATATCTCATATTCGCTACATGGCGCGTCTGGGAATGACGTATAGGAAAGTTCCAAGAAGATCCCCGCGAGAATGGGTTTGCAAAGCAGCTTCTTCAGGTCTGAAGGGAGATCCGCCCATCGCTGCCCATGTCGCTTGAGTAGTTCATCAAGTTCATTATCGGAGAAGTCATCGATACGATGCACATGTATGGTTTTGCTATCAGGACGTTCAAGTGCGCGATCTACTATATTCTTCGGAACAGTTAATATCAGACGCATCCCCCATTTCATCCAATTTTGTCGGATGAGATCGCGAGCGACATGGACTTTTTGGATGCCATCAACGACAACTGTGAGCAACGGAATAGGGATATCGGGTTTAATTTTAGGTAGGAAGTTGGATATGGCGATTAGCGATTGGTCAGACGTTTCGCCAAGACCTTCTTGCCAGATATTACGCGCCGCTTGTGTCAGGATGTCTTCAGTGGTCTTGGCACCATGTACTTCTATTAATGTAGCGGTCCTCCGCATTTCCACACACTCTTTCAAGTACTTTCCAAGTTGCCATGTCTTACCCACACCGCTCTCACCGGTAATCAGCAATACCGGCTTCTCCTTCGGCCAGCATGGCACCTCTCGCACATCTTGCTCGTGCTGATACCCTATGGAACCCAAACGAGCCTGATTCAACTCAGCCATAGTTTCGGGAAGCCTATTTAGATTACGAAGCCGTTCTATAATAAGGCCAGCCTCTCGTAGTAAGCTACCAAGATCGGTAGAGTTTAGCCGTATTTCTCCCCTACTTAATCTCTCCAGCAGGAGACCAACCAAACGCTCCCGAACTTCACGCTCATCGCGAAGGTTGGTGACGTAAGGACATAGGATTCCCTCAATTTTTTCGATTAGGTCACTACTGGTTACACAGAATTTCATTTTAAAGTGGGAAAGCAAGTGGAAGACAACAGCACGTTCATTGGCATGCAATTGGGGGTCATCGCTTCGCGTTTTCTTGACTATATGGTCGAAAAATTCCCGGTCAGTTACAGTAAGCCCGTTTTTGAATTTTCTCGTTTTGTCATTATTCAGATAATCTGGCCCTTCTACTGACTTTAATGCGTCCAGGAAATCCTTAAACTCCCCTAATCTTTCGGCAGCACGTCCATCAGTCACGAAGCGATAGTGGGCATTTGCTGGCAGCGAAGGCGGCACAGCCTTGCGAAGATCACGCAGGATAGTTTCCACGTCAGTGAGTGCCCATGTCCCGTTGGCCCGCGTCTTGTACTGTTCGACGAGATATTGGTCAGGTGCCTCCATCCGTGCATCACCACCATTTCGTGGCTCCAGTACAAGACAAGCGTTCTCTACCTCTTGATCGGCTCCCTCCAACCTGACATCTGCTATCCATTCAATATGGTGAAGGATCTGATAGAGAAATCCGTTTATCGCAGCGGGACCACCAGCCTGTGTCATATATTCCTCACACTATAATCATGGCAACGGCAGACAAGAGGCAGTTTGCCCTGATAAATGTCGCCAAGCAAGTTTCTCTCAATCTCTACATATTCGCCCTTGAAACTCATTGGCCCTTTAAAAAAATTAATTAAAATTTTTTATAGCTGATGTTACGCAGTACTTCAAATAAGCCATCACAAAATTATCCATCACAAAAAGCGATTAGATAAAGCCATTCCGCACAGCGCGCTATTCCGTCAACCACTATCCTTCTTGTCTGCATCCAACTTTGAAGGCCATCACATAGCGTCCATCCACCTGAGCAGTTTGCGCTGTGCAAGCTCCCCGCAGGGGCGCCCTTTTTTTGCTTCATTTTTTTGGGCGCGCAAAAAAATGAAGTCGCCGAAGGCATAAAAAGAAAAAGGTGGAATTACAACACACTTTCGACAAGCAACGCAATATTATTCCCAGTTTTTTTGCAAGCGTATCTCACACAGGCATCTGCCTGCCCGAAATTGCACGACCAATTCTCGCCTGATCTTCTCCGCCGCCAGAGAGAATCCTGACGCCCCAATCCATCAAAAACCGGATATTCTCTTCCGCACTCTTTGAAGAATCCTTCCACGAACACAAAAAATGAATTCCATTCTCATCACACGCACCCTTCACAATACTTCGCGCCTCCTCCATAACCGGTGGATACGGTGGATCGTGTGCATCGGCAAAACCGTAGGACATACCCATATCCCCTGGCCCCCACTCCGCAAATGCCAGCCCCGGCACCTTGCATATATACTCGGCATTCGCAACGCACTCCCGATCCTCAATTTTAAGCCCCAGCATCAACTCGCCATCTGGATTCAGCGGCCATGGATCCGCTACCTGCGTGTACTCCGGACCCTTAAGACCCCAGATACCCGCAGCATATCCCTGACCGCCTGCTCCCCGCTGACCCTGCACCAAACCGCGATCCAGTCCAGCTATCTGAAACGGATACCTGCACTCCTCGACAAACGCCCTCACCGCATCGGCCTGCCGCGCATGCGTATGCAAAATACCGTGTACCCCCGAACTCAAAACATGCCTGACCTGCCATGCATTGGCGCGAACCTCCTGAACCGTGCGACAATTGGACGGCAACGTCGCAAACACCGTCGGCGTGCGGTGTCCCGAATTTGTGGGACCACCATCCACCAGCCCCTGCATAAACGCACGCAGACCAACCACGTCAAACGGACTGTGCTCGTAATCCACCATCAAAAAATCCGCCCACGTCTTTGCCTGCTGCTTCCCATTCTCATACGTAAGAGGGCCAGCACCCGTATAATAGAGATACTCGCCCTGCTCGAGAAGCTCGATACATCTGTTAATTCGTTTCTTTCCCATGATTCCCTCCTATCGGTTTTTCTCAAAAATCATGCACAACGTGACCGTGCCCATAAAAAAAGAGATGATCGATCAAAGTCGAAAAAAACACCGCAAAAGCATAGCCCACCATCAAACCAATAAAAAACGGCTGCCCCCTGCGATACATCCCAACACCCCCAAACTTCAGAATAAGCGACTTATAGATCCACACCATAAAAACCGGAAACACCAGACGACGCGCCATATACATACCCTGCAGTGCCAGACCAACAGCGGGCAAAGGCCACCAGATAAAATGGTATCGCAAAAAGGTCAACAACAATACAATCGCCATACCAGAACCGGCAAACGTGAGCCGATCCCAATCCGGCGGTTGGGGATTTCTGATCCACGTCACGGCTTTCTGATAATTATTCCGAACGCCCGCCACCCTCGTCAACCCCCCCAGATTATATCCCCCGTGCCGATAGGCAGTATAAACCGTATCGCCGATAGATACGAAAAACCCCAACACCAATGCAATCGCAATCGCACCAATCAGGCGATTGCGCCGAAACTTCAAACCACTCGTCAGCTTCAGCGCCTGTGCCAGAGGCGGACCGAGAAACCCGCGCGTCGTGGCGAACAGCGCATAAATAAATCCTTGACTCACCATAGAAGGCGCTGAAATCGCACGCGACCCCAAAATATAAATAGGCGCAAAATTCAATGCCGTATCCGAAATATTCGCATAGGGCAACCCCATCTCAGCCACTATCCGCGACAGGCCGATATAGGCTACCACAGCAAAAAACATATAAAGCACCAGCACCTTCAATTCCATACCCGCCAGATGCAACCATCCGCCCATAAAAAGAAGCCCAATCCCCAGACCAAACACCGCCGTCCGATAAGACAACACCTCCCGCGAATCATCCACCTCAGCATCACCCTTAAATGCCTTCCGAAACACCGCCTTCAAATGCCCCCGCGACATCCACAAACTCACCAGCACAATCATCACAAACGCGCCAAAACTCTGAGACCGAACCGCCTCCAATCCCCCTTGCCCAACAGAAGACCCCACGCCCAAACGGTCAAACACGGACATCTCAATACCCGTCAAAACAAAAAACACCCAAAAACTGAACAGCGCCTCCACGCGCGCAAAATACGCAAAACCAATAATATAAATACTGATCTGCACCCAGAACGTCGGCGCGCCATCCATCCAGCGCAACCAGCTGGCGGCATTTGGCGTTGTGGGCAAACGCGGTATCAAAGGATAAAAAAACGTCACAATATTCCACAAAACAGCTATAGCGCCCAGAAAACAGCCAACCTTAAACCCACGCTGCCGAACCATGTGCGCGATACCCTCTGCATCCTCTGACCCGGCAGCCATCTTAATACTCACATTCATCAGTGGATATTCCAACCGCTCATTCTCCACCCACTGCTTACGCAAAATCACCATAATACACAACGTCAACCAGCCAATTGCAAAAATCAACGCCCCCCACCAGAAAAGCGGCACCACCCAGGCACCCCACGGAATCGGCTGATGCGGCGCAAGCCCCTCGTAAAACAGCGTTGCCGCTCCATCCTCATTATGCAACACAATCCACCTGGGAATATGCTCGTGCAAAAGCTCGCGCCAGCCATTCTCAGGCGTATCCAGATAAAAAGGCGCCGCAATCACCGTAGGCAAAAAACTCGCCAGACCAAAAAATGGGAAAAACGCCCCAATCAATCCCATACCGAGCGCGACTTGCATCTCAGCCTGAGAAAGTGCCCACCTGCTCTTTGCCCGGTCAAACGCGATATTTATCAACACCAGCACCACATACACAAAAAACAGCCCCATCGGCAGATAGGACTTATTCATACGAGAAGCCAGATGCAACATGCCCCATGTGATATAGGCATCAGATAGCAGAATGACCACAATACCCACCAGAATGGACTTCAGCGTAACAGCTTCTCTTACAAATCGAGTGGGTTCAACAGATGGATGTCTTTCTTGTGCCATAGAACTCAATTCTTATTCAGACAATCGGCGAGGATTGAGAGAATTTCCGCAACAGCGTCGCGCCCATGCCAATCGGACATGGACAGACCGAGCGCGTCGCTCTGATCGCGCAGATCGCGAATCGCTTTGCAAAGCACATCCGGCGTAAGCCCCTCTTCTGAAAGCACGAGACTATAACCGGCATTTCGAAATGCCCTGGCATTATCGATCTGATCTCCGCGACTGGCTTGCAGGGAAAGGGGAATCAAAAGCGCGGGTTTCTGGAGCGAAAGAAATTCAAAAAGCGCGGTAGCACCTGCACGAGAAACAACAAAATCGGCCGCTGCAAAAAGATGCGGCAAGTCATCCGCGACATATTCAAACTGCGCGTAGCCTTCGGTCTGTTCAAGAGCCGAATCGAGATTGCCATGCCCGCACAAATGGCAAATCTGGTACTCAGCAAGCAAATCGGGGAGCGCAGCGCGAACCGCCTCATTAATCGCACGCGACCCCAGGCTCCCCCCCATAACGAGAACAACGGGTTTCCCAGACGAAAAAGCGCACAAATCCCGTCCTCTCTGGGCATCTCCATCTCCCAGCTCTGTCCGAACCGGGATACCCGTATGAACCGCCTTCTCCGCGGGCAAATATTTAGCTGTCTCAGCAAAAGCATAGCAAATGCGCTTTGCAAATGGAAGAGAAAGCTTATTGGCTAATCCCGGTGTGAGATCTGACTCGTGACACACAACGGGAATGCCCAGCAACCACGCAGCCCAGATAATGGGCGGCGTAACAAATCCCCCCTTACTAAAAATGATATCGGGTCTGATACGAACGAGAAGCAACAGCGACTTGAGAAACCCAAACTTGATGCGGGCCAGATCGGTAAAATTTTGCCAATCCAGATAGCGGCGGAGTTTGCCTGCGGGAACAGCGTAATAGGGAATGCCCTCCCGCGCGATCAGTTCTTGCTCAATACCGTCCCGCGTACCGATATAATGCACATCGTATCCAGCATCGCGCAAAGCGGGCAACAGCGCAATATTGGGCGTAACATGCCCTGCGGTACCGCCGCCAATAAGAACAATAGTAGGCAAAAAAAACTCCTGTACATGACAAAAAACAACGACAATATAGTAAAAAAAGCTAAATCATGTAAAAAGATGGTCTGTCGCCTTATTGCAAAAACTCCGATTATGGGCTATATTTGGTTTGGGAAAGAGCAATAGGTGGATATAAAAAAACTCTTTCAAGCCATATTTAACAACAAGTTGAGTATAAAAAGCAACAGGATCGCGATATGAGCACTTTGACCGATATTGAAACTTTAATTGTCCGTTCGGATGATATACGAGGAGGACGACCTCGCATTGCGGGAACGGGGGTGACAGTTCGGCGTATTGTGGGATGGTACCAAATGGGATTAACACCGGATGAAATCACGGATCGTTTGGAACATCTAACCCTAACTCAAGTGCAGGCGGCATTGGCCTATTTTCATGCCAATCAATCTGAAATAGAAGCCGATATCGCGTCTGAAGAAGCAGAAGCGCGACAATTCGAACAGACCCTGAAAGATAATTTGTGAATATTCGTTTTTATTTCGATGAAGATTCAATGGATAGGGCTTTGGTTCGGGCTTTAAGAGGTCGGGATGTGGATATTATTACGGCACTCGATGCCGACATGATTGAACAGCCAGATGAAAAACATTTAAGCTTTGCGACAGCACAACAAAGAGTATTATATAGTTCCAATATCGGTGATTTTTGTCGTCTTCATAATATCTGGCTTACTCAAAACCGATCCCATACTGGAATGGTTCTTTCTCTACAGCAACACTACTCAGTAGGAGAACGAATGCGGTGTTTATTGAAGCTCGTTAGTCAATTAACCGCAGAAGACATGAAAAATCGCGTCGAATTTCTTAGCAACTGGAGATAACAGTTTTTCATATCTAAAAATCCACACGCATCTATCCAAACTCCCAAAGCGATGACAGTATCGCTTCGGGAGTTTTTTTGCGCGATGACAAATTATGGGCTTGAGCCGTGGTCGTCAATGCCCTTCAGAACTGTCTGCTCTGATCCGTGCTTTTATGCTATCTCATTTACGTTGATTGGCTTGGGCATCTCCAGCTAAAGTCAGTTCAAACGCAATGTAACCAAATTCATTTTCCAGTTCGTGTGTTACCTCCTGTTTTATGCTTAGAAGCTGTTTTAAAACTCGTGTGATTAAGCGAGTCTGTTGAGTAAAAGGTGAAT